>JAGTVG010000036.1 GCA_018224645.1 Cyclobacteriaceae bacterium | reverse complement strand
TTAAATTCCATGGGTTCAGCATATATTTCATAAATTTGAATTTCCTGCAATTGAAGACCAACTGCACTGATCTCCACGGAAAAGGGTACCTGTTGCTGCGGCGTGAGGTTGAAACGGCCGTTCAAATCGGTGATTGTAAAGTTACCGGTTCCTTTTTCCTGCACTGTAGCACCAACGACAGGGTTTCCCTCCATATCTTTAACAATACCCGACACCTGATCCTGGGCATGGGCTGATAAAGCAATGAATAATGTGAAAAATAATGAAGGAGTAAGCTTATTCATGCGGTTTTTTAATTATGGATTACTCTAAAGTTTTTTATACTCAATAAACAACGGGTGCAAATGGGCTCTCCCGACTGGTTTCATGGCCGTTCTGATAAATTTTTATGTACCTGGTCTATGGCTGATCGAGTGCCAATTGGGCCAATTTCAACAACTGGTTTTCGAGTATTTTAGGATCAGGGTTGAGATAACCGAACCGGGCCAGTGATTTCTGTCCCCCATCCAGAATCCATGTGAGAAATTGAACCGCTTCCGGCCTGGCTCCCTTACGGAGTATGGATACCTGTACTTCGGCTACCGGAATATTATCAGGCCGCCTGGCGCTAAGTTTTTCCAATACGGAAGAGATGCTGTCATAAAAATGTTCATCATCCGAAACCCTGCCATTGCCATCAACATCAACCGGTATCACCTTTAATCCCGCGTTGATCATTCCTGTTTCAGGTGAATAAACAAGCGGCAACGGAATATAGGTAATTCCCAGGGAATCGCTCAGAACTGCCATGATAAGGTGTAAGTCGGTACCGGCAATAGCCCTTCCATGAATTTGCTGTTGACCGTAGCCGAAACTGGATGCAAACACGATCGGTGAGGGAGCCAGCTGTAGCCGTGTATATACATTATAGGGTACTTTCAATTCCTGCTTGTCTACGTTTTCAATTGGATCAAAAAAGAATACCTGCTTTATCTGGTCCGTGTTGATCCCCTTTTTGCCATAATAGTCTGCAAATGGAGAATTTTCATTCGAAACAATCAAAATTGCATACTTTGCTATGGTTATATATTCCCGGTCCTTATCGGTTTCAGATTTGCTCAACCTTCGGCCATGGACGATCAGATCCGCGTTGGAAAATTCGGCCGCTCCTTTGTCCTCAATACGAAACTTCCTTCCAGGATAAAGTATTTGGTATTCGTCTATCCATTTTTCAAATAGGCCGTTTGTAAATCTGGCACCACTAAGTACTGTCTCTTCATCTGCCGGCTGAGCAGGTACCTGATTTGACATCAGCCACACCACGACAAGACCAGGCAGGAGTCCGATTTTAATTGTGAATTTGATCATGATTCCCATCTATCGTTTAAAGTATATGCGATAAATTATTTCTGTCAGATCATCCGTGAAAAGGGTTCTACCGGATGATCTTCACTTTTTTAAGATCGTTTTCGGCCACAATTCTACAGTTCATAAAACAATGGAATTAATAGGGTGGCTAAAATCCAGAATAAAACATTAAGCCCGAAGCCCACTCTGGTAAAATCCTTAAACTGATATCCCCCGGCTCCATAGATCATGGTATTTGTCTGGTAGCCAATCGGGGTCATAAAACTGGCGGAAGCCGCCAGGGTAATGGCAATTAAAAACGGCATGGCAGATACCTCCATTTGATGGGCTGTGGAAATGGCAATCGGAGCAATCAGCGCAGCACTGGCATTATTTGACATCATTTCAGTGAGTATGGAGGTAAGCAGGTAAAACCCGGATATAATGGCTATGGGTCCCCATGGACCGACTGTTTCAATCATCTGGTTTGCAACAATGGTTGAAAAACCTGTTTTTTCCATAGCCATTCCCAGGCTCAGTGCACCTGCCAGCAAAAAAATCACCTTCCAGTCCACCACATCATAAATATCCTTGACCGGCAGACATCCCGTCACGATCAATACCGCCGAAGCGATGAGCGTACCACCCAGTACATGCAATATATTCAGCGTAGAAAGGAGGATTACGCCAAGCAGGCATGCAATGACTATTGAGAAATTTTTCCAGTTGATATCAATATTCTGACGTTCTGTTAACAGTATAAAAGGTTGATTCTGCTGATATTCCTCTTCCTTCAGCTTATCCAGCCGGTTATTTTTAATCTCCACCAGAATGATGTCACCGGCCTTCAATATCATATTCATCAATCTTTCATTGATAATGTCTTCACGATGTTTTATTGCCAGGGGTATGGCACGGTACCTTTGCCGGAAATTAACTTCCCTGAGGGTTTTTCCGTCAAAGCGGGAATTGGAAGTGATAATCAGTTCCACCAGGGAAGTATCTTTAGAAACGAAGTCATGATCGCTTACCTTCAGGGTAGGTGCTATCCGTATTTTTAATTTGTCTTTAAGTTTCTGCAGACGTTCCACATTGCATTTTACTTTCAATACATCACCTGCTTTCAGAAGAAAATCTCCTGAAGGCAATGATACTCTTTCATTTCCCCGGATAACTTCCAGAATATCCATGCCATATTCTTTAACCAGGGGCGCTTCACGAATCATTTTATTGGCTGAACGGGCATTGTCAAATAATTCAATTTCGGTCAGATAATCATGTAAATGATAATTCCCTTTACCCTTGTTTTCCCTGTCGGGCAGAATCTTCTTACCGATAATGGCCATATACAATATCCCTGCAATGGAAAGAATAACACCAACCGGAGTCAGGGTGAACATGTCAAATCCCGATTCTCCATTCTGCCTGGCAATCCCATCAACAAGTATATTCGTAGAGGTACCGATCAGCGTACACATTCCGCCAAATATGGAAGCGAAGGATAATGGCATTAACAATTTACCAGGGCTCAGTTTCGCCTCCCTGGCCGTTTGAATAATGATGGGTATGAAAAGTGCGACGATTGGGGTGTTGTTTATAAAGGCTGAAACAATGGCGATCGAGATCATCATGGTCATGAGACCTGCTGTGAAATTTTTCTGGTACATCCTGGCAAAGAACACCCCCACCTGTGACAGGGCACCGGTTTTTAATAAGGATGCACTCAGGATAAACATGAAAAGCACGGTCACCGTGGCCTGGTTGCTGAATCCTTCGATGGCCTCAACCGGGGAGAGAATTCCCGTAAGGATCAGGCCACTCATAATTAATAAGGCAACTACGTCAAGCCTTATCCACTCACTGATAAATAGAACCAATGCCACCGTGATAATGACACATAGAATAATTACACTCATCCTGGACTGTTTGTGGAAAGATAAAAAATTGATACTGCCATAAAATCTGATTTTATCATGCCAAGTCTGTCATTCACCAAATTCACCCCAGAAAATTGAACCGGCTTAATTTCATTTTACAATTAGTCTATATATTATATAGACTAATTGTAAATATATATATGATTAATCTATATAACAAGTAGATTACATAAATTAAATTAGCCGGTCAGTTCCCTATGTATTTTGCCGGACAGGCAGGTGG
>JAGTVG010000035.1 GCA_018224645.1 Cyclobacteriaceae bacterium | reverse complement strand
TATCTTCCATATAAAGGCCGTGCTGATCAATTCTTTTACCCGTTGTATTTGGACGTCGGGATGTAAATATCATCATATCCTCAGTGGCGGTTATGAGTGGAACATATTCCGGGTAAGAACTGTTTACAGGTTCACCGATGTTGGTGATGGGGGTTAACAGGGGATTCCTGGTATATCGGGCGGCGAGTTTACAATCTTCAATATGTTTTTCAATTTCCTGCCGCTGTTCCCTGGCAATACCGCTGACTGATTCATCTACCTTTAACGCTTTTTCATAAAATTCAATGGCCCTGTTGAAATCCAGGTTGAAATGATAGGCTCTGGCAAGATAAAAATCAAGACCCGGATCCGATTTACCGTTTTCGACAGCCTGCAGAAAATAAGGAAGGCATTTGGCCTTATCTATGCTGTGGTAATAGATCACCCCCAATCTGAACTGGTACTCCGGATCATCCGGACGTAACGAATCCAGCAACAGATAAAGATCCAGGGCTTCATTCCAAAGCTTCGAATCATATAACTGACCTGCCTCTGTTGCAAGTCGCTTTATTTGGTTTTCCATCTTTTTCTGGCTGAAAGATGGATTTGACAAAAACATGCAAGACAGTAAAAATATAAGGAGGTAGTGATTTACGGCCATCTCAGTTTCTCCAAATATAATACACAAATTGCCTCAAGCAAAACATTGAAAATAAATTTATTTCCCGGTTTATTCCGATCATAAAGCCGGATCCCCTGTAAATTCATTTAAAAGAATTCCTGAAGCCCAGAAATAGGATAAATGAGTGATCCTGGTTTTAGTTTTCACATCCATCTGCTTGATCCTGGCATCGATAAAGCTGACTTCACGGGAATTGATTAAAAAAAGTGAACTTTCACCAGCCTCAAATTTTTTCCTTTCCCCCTGCAATAACCTCTCATAATTTATTACATTTTCATCGTATAACGTTTCCTGATCAGACAGGTTCTGCAATTGCCGGTAATAAACAAGTACCTTGTTGACAATCTCCAGGGATTTTTGGGATCGCCCGAATTCTGCTTCCTTTAGTTTGATCTGTGTAAGCCGCAGATCGCCGATCTCCGAGCGGAACAATAACGGCATGCTGAATTCGAATCCCCATTTATAATTGTTAAATCCAAATCCTTCCTGATCCGGGTACCGGGCCTCATTCAGGAAATTATAGTTGATATTAACGGTTGGTTTGATTTTTTCTTTTTTCCAGCGCTGTTCAATCTGCAGATCCGCCAGTTTATACTCATATAATTTTAATTCCGGATGATTATTTTCAATATCCTGTAGTACCGAGTTCAGATTTTCTATCGATAATGCCTCATGTGGAACCATTTCCTCCATATCCGGAGGTACCAGGCCATCTGATATTTCCAGGGGTATATCATTTTCAAACCATAAATAGTTTGAAAGTTCAAGGGTCGCTTTTTGAAATTCGATAAACGACTGATTTTCCCCGATCTTCCGGTTCTGTACCTGGATAAATGCTTCCAGTGTATCAATGGCAGGAATTTCTCCCTGTTCAAAATTTTCCCTGATGCCGTCAAACCTTTCCAGGGCCAGGTCAATGAATTCCCTGTAAATCAGCAACTGGTTATACGCCCTTACCCAATTCCAGTACCCCTCAAGTGCGTTAAGCAACAGGTCATTCAATATCCTGGTCTGCTCGACACGGGTATACTGGGAAAACAACTGAGCCTGGCGGACAACCTTTCTGCGTTCATCGATTATCAAACCTTCTCCCAGGGGAACTGAAATTCCGCCATACAACAATCCGTTTTCCGGAAGAATATTTTCCGGGTTGAGGTAAATTCCACCGTTCCGGTCATACCCGAACCGGACATCCACACCAACCCAGGTGGGAACCTTCAAGCCGGTTCCCAGGAGGCTGAAATATTCCTTTTCTTCGAACTGTTTTTCATCCAGGTAACTGTAAAGGTAGGGATCGAAATTTCCACGGGCTTTTTTTAATCGATATTCGCCGGTCTCAAGGATCAGTTCACTTTGCCTGATCACAGGATGATATTGCAGCACCATCCCCACAAATCGTTCCTGGCTAAGAATGAACAGTGAATCCTGTGCCATGGTTAAACCCACACTAAACCAGTACATTAGAATGAGGGACCAGATCCGTGCCATGTTATTTAACTGATTTTAAAGGTGTTTTACTGGTGATCTTCTGATTATCTTCCTGATCCTCCGTCCAGTAAAAATCCGGAGGGAAACCATTGAGTTTACGCCAGATTTCATACCAGATTGGTACATTTTTTAACAATGCCATACTGACTGCACCCGAACCGGCACGGAGCCCTGACGGCCAGAGATCATCAGGGTATTGTGCGACAAGTATCCTGTATTTGCCATTCTGGCTGATAAAATTGTCGATGGCCACCACTTCGCCACTGAAAGTTCCGTAAGAGGAATTCGGCCAGCCTGAAAAAACGATGGAAGGCCAACCGTCAAACATGATCCTTACCTGCTGTCCATGCCGTATGAGGGGGAAATCCACGGGATTCACGTACATTTCAACCGCCAGCTGGTAGTTGGCCGGCATGATACTGACAAGTTCCTCCCCCTCCTTAATGGTTTCTCCAATACCGGTGGCAATGGCCTTTGTAATGTAACCATCCTGCGGGGCTGTCACATAATAAAATCCGCTCCGTATTGTATAATTCGAGTATTCATTCTGCATTTTCGAAACAGTCGCCTCTGCATCATACATGCTTGAAAGGGCGGTATATTTTTCGGCTTCCGCCTTGGCTAATTTATCCCGGTACTGTGCCTCAACGGATGTAAGTTCCACCTGGGCATTGATCAATTCATTCCTGCTGCTGAGCAGTTTATTTTCCGCGCTGATCAGTTTAGCCTGGGTTTCCTGCAATTTGATCTTTTTTTCCTCCAGGTCTGTCAATGATTTCAGACCATCATCATACAATGACTGGATCCGACTCAGTTGCCTTTCGGCAATGGTGAAATTTATTCTGGCTGCCTCGAGGTCAATGCTGTCCGAAGCAACTTTTAGTTCTGCCTGCCTGATATAGTTCACCGCCTGGGTCATCTTAAGCTTCTGGGTTATTGTTAAGGCATCGATCTGCACATCCATTGACTTCACTTTTGACAAATAGGAACTGACGGCCATTTCTTTTGAAGTGATCTGCTGTTCTGTCCTGGAAAGGAGTTCCGGATCAAAATATTCCGATTTTATCTCGGAAATATAAATGATGGTATCCCCTTTTTTTACAAAATCTCCTTCCCGCACAAACCATTTTTCGATCCGGCCTGCGATAACCGAATGGATGGTTTGCGGACGCTTATCCGGCTCAAGGGTAGTAACATAGCCCCTGGACCTGATATTCTGTGTCCAAGGCAGGAACAGAAATACCATAACTATGGACACGATAAAAAGGATGATCCGGGCCAGTACACGGGAGGCTTTATAGCCGGGTAGCTGGTTATAGGCCGTAAATCTGGTGATGTCAATCCTTCCGGCAATTGAATTATGTGAGATATTCAGCATGATTATTGATTTTAAAGACCTGCTTAAACCAATCCTTCTCTCTTAACGCTGCATAGGATCCACAATCCATCATTTCACCTTTATTCAATACCAGTATCCGGTCAAATCTGGAAGCCAGATTCGGATCATTCGTGACTGTGATCACTGTGGAAGTATTATTTTTATCGGTTAAATAATTGATGATCCTGTCCACCACATCCTTTTCCAGATAGGAATAATGGTCCTCCAGCAGGATCAGTCCTGGATCACCGACCAGGGCTCTTGCCAGTTTGATCCTGGAGATGATACTCCTGGGTAGTCGTCTTCCCTCCGGGTCCAGCCGGGTATTTAATCCTTCCCTGGATGATTGAATGAAATCAGTTAATCCGACCAGCTCAGATACTCGCTGGATATCCTTCATGCTTATGTGTTCCTTATTCATTGAAATATTTTCCCGGAGTGTCCCCCTGAAAATATCCTCCTTAAATAACGAATCACCGGTGATCGACCGTAAACTCAATAGGTCAATGTTTGACAGAGGAATCTGGTTATACGTGATCGATCCCTCATAATCTTCATATAATCCGGCCAGCAGTTGAAGCAGTATGGATTTCCCGGATCCGCTGAAGCCGGCCACACAGATCTTTTCGGAGGCCTTGATCTTCAGATTTATATTTCTCAATACCTCCGAACCTGGCACATCGAACCTGAATGAGAAGGATTTCAATTCTATATCCACCCCGCTGGTAAGCTCTTCCCCTGTAAACTGATACCCCTTTTCATTCTCAAGCGGAATATCAGTAACGTTACCTATCTTTTCTATGGCAGTCAATACATCATAAATGGCATCTATGGTCTGTATCAGTTTTTCTACCGAAGCGATCACCAGGATGATGATGATCTCGGCGGCAACAAACTGACCAATATTCATCTGCCCGTTGATCACAAGCAATCCTCCCAAGATCAGAAGCCCAGCTGCTATCAGTACCTTGAAAACGATCAGGCTGAAGTACTGTGAGACCAGGATCCTGAAATGTTTGTTACGGGCACCCAGATAATTGGTGACCAGGTCGTTGGTCCGGTCCAACGGCAGATTTGTTTTCCCCGCCAGTTTAAATGTTTCAAGGGTCCGGGCCAGTTCCTCCAGCCAATGAGCCACCTCATATTTATATTTCGACTCCTTAAGACTGGCTCTTAATCCATCCGGTCCTGTAATCCGGATGATCAGGTAGGTGATCAGCATGAGGAGGATGCTGAACAGGATAAAAAAAGGATGATAAAAGGATAACAATATCAATCCGAATAATACCTGTAATGCCGATGATGAAAAGTCGATCAGGATTTTCCCCAGACCTTTCTGTATGGATAAGGTATCGAAAAACCGGTTGGTCAGTTCAGGAAGGTAAAACTTATCAACGGACTGAAGTTTCATCCGCGGGATCCTGTAAGCAAATTCAAAAGCAGATCTGACAAATAGTTTCTGTTGTAAATTTTCAGAGATGGTGAGTTGCATAACCTGGAGGATCCCCGTCACAAGAATTCCTGTGATTACCACCACCACAAGCACGATCCATGCCGTAGAAACTTCCCCTCCAGTGATCAGATTGACAATTGCCTGTATGCCCAGAGGTAATGAGAGGTTTACCAGACCATTGAAAATGGCGTATATATAAATTGAATAGATCTCATTTTTATCTGTTTTCAATAAATTCATGAAACGCCGGAAAGGCGTCAAAACAGATTCTGTATCATTCATTTTTCCCATTCGATTTAGTCATGATCAGGGCCATTCTTGTAAAAAACAGGGTGAGTTCTTCACCATCTTTAAGAATATCGGTAAAGGATGGCATATGAGCGATAAAATATTTCTGCCGCTGTATACCTTCAATGATTGTGGAGACCAGCGTATGCGGGTTTTTATACAAGGGATTTACCTTCAGGACCATCTCGCTGATCCGCTCGCAAAGCCTGTCATAACCGGCAAAAAATCCCATTTTTTTCTCCTGGTCAACTTCCTTTGTCAGGTAAGCTTTGGATGATTCACAGATGACTATCTTATTAAGTATTTGCGTGTTGATGTGCGGGAAGAGATCATCATAACTGGCAGTCTCGGTCAATACCCGGATCGCTATCCTTAAACGTTCTTCCGGAACGGAAATATTTGCCGTATTGAATACAAGTCTGTATTCCTGCCATCCCCAGTACCAGGAGGTAAGATAGATAAGGAGTTTGTGCTTATTCTCAAAATACCGGTAAACAGAACTTTCCGTTGTACCCAGCTTTTCTGACAGTTTCCTGAAGGTGAAACTTTCAAGGCCGATTTCATCGATCATCCGGATACTTTCCTGGATGATCCTTTTCCCCAACTCCGATGTTTCCGGATCTTTGAGATATATTTTCTCATTCACCCTGATCTGTATCTGTTTTAATAAATCCTGCATGGGTTCTTTTTTGGTATTAAACTAATACAAATTAAAAATGTTTTGTTACTTTCATAAAAATTTGTATTACATTTTATATTAAAAGTATTACTATTATTTTTTAGCCGAAATAAACAGGCTATCTTCCGTAATCAATTTTCGTTTACTCTGTTCAATGTTAGAACTATTTCCGGTCCGCGAATCGGAGGAGAAGAACCTGAGGTTGTCTAACAGATGATTTTCTTTTATAATCCTGTATGTGGAACCAGGAAGGATTCAAGGGCTGTCTTGGTATTCCGAAGAAAATACCGGATAACCCCCGGTAAAAATAATCTTTAATATCCTTTGAAGATGCTTCAGAAATCATGATCAGCCTGATCTTTTCCGGATTCAGATCCGGTTGAGGATTGATCATGCCCGTATGGATATCTATTCACGGATAGTGAAGCTAAACTCATGCCATGACTCGGAGTCATGG
>JAGTVG010000034.1 GCA_018224645.1 Cyclobacteriaceae bacterium | reverse complement strand
TTGACCGAAAAATTCCGCGCTGATGGCTTTAGAGTGGTGGGTGAACCTCGGACGACGGGGGATGGTTATTTTGAAAGTGTCGTACTCGATCCGGAAGGCAACCGTATCGAATTAACAGTCTGAATTTATGAAAAACTTTAGTAAAATTATAGCTATCCTTTCGTTTGGCACAATCGGATGGGTCCTCAGTGGATTGATTTTTTATTTTGCCAGGATGTTTCTGGGAAATTATCTGGCTGTGCTGGTCCACTTTGTATTTTCACCCCTGGCATTCATCGGATTATCCTATCTCTATTTCCGGTACATTAATATAACCAGTTCCCTGATCACGGCTGCGTTTGTAACCGGAATCGTAATAGGACTTGACTTTTTTGTTATAGGCCTTTTGATCGAAAAAAATTTCCGGATATTTACAAGTATCATGGGTACCTGGCTGCCCTTTTTGCTGATATTCTTATCGGTATTTCTTACAGGTCTCAATTTTAATGATAGATCACTCAGCTGAAACCACTTTTTCCAGCCATTTCCAGCGTATTCATCGCTGTCAAAAATTCCATTTTATTAGATTATTTTTGTAATGGTGAACTTTTCTGATGCATTAACAATTTTTAATATCAGGGACAGTTATATTTTAAAATCTGATAACCAAGGGATGAAAAATATTCTATACTGGGGATTGCTGATCGTTTTATCGCTCGGGTGCCGGAGTGATGAGAAAATCCCGGCCGGCGGAAAACTGGTGGTGGACTTCATTCACTCGGTCGAAGGCTCCCACGCGGACTATGATCAGATGATCTATGAAAATGAAGCCGGGAATATATATGAGCTTACCAATATCCAGTGGTTTATTTCGGATATGGCTCTTAAAAAGAAAGATGGAAGCGAATTTTATATTGAAGGGGAGGACTGGAATCATTACATCGATTCCGACCTGCCGGAAACCTGGACCTGGCATTTAATACAGGGAATTGATCCCGGAGATTATTCCTCTGTACGATTTACCATTGGAAACGTTGAGAACTGGTTCAGGTCGCCTCATGTCTATGATCATAATGTGTATGGAAGCAGGATCATGAATAGCCAGGAAGCTATGGGTAAAATAAGGGATAATGGTATTGATGTTTTCAGCATAACAATTGCCAATGAAGAAATATAGGATAGGTATATTGAGCCGGTATTATTCACGATTCTGGGTGGCCAGGATCGCAGTCGTCATACTTATTTCCGGAATGATTGCAGTTTCATGCGATCCCGGGGAACCGGATCCTGTCGAAGAAGGTCCGACTCCCTTTATTTTCCCTGAGGTTAAACATTTTCCAACCAATCTGAATGTGCCGGAACAGAATCCGACGACTGTTGAAGGCGTTGAACTTGGGAAATTCCTGTTCTATGACGGAAGACTTTCCGGGAGCACACATCCGGATTCACTGATGAGTTGTGCAACCTGCCACATTCAATCCAAAGGATTTGAGGTTGGCATCGATCACCCTAAATTCAAGGAGGGGCATCCTTTTGGGCTGCCCACACCGGAATATCCTGAGGGTAAACCGACCCCCCACTATACCATGCACCTTTTGAACATGGTTTATAACAATAACGGATATTTATGGAATGGCATGATCCATCCGACGAACGACCGGAAAGGTCCGGGTGGATATGAATTTATGGGTGATGATCATCTTAATTATAAATACCTGGAATCACTGGTCTGGATGAGTATCCTTGCCGAACATGAAATAGCCGGTTCGGTTGAAAAAACCGTAAACCTGATCAATTCCATTTCCATGTATAAACCCATGTTTAAAGCGGCGTTCGGCACGGAAGAAGTGAACATTGACCGTATTTCAAAAGCCATTGCTCAATTTATCAGGACCATCGTTGCCAACCGTTTCAAGTTTTATAAATATGTTACCCGGGAAGCGGATCTTACCCCCCAGGAACTTCACGGATACCAGCTTTTCTTTTCTGAAGAGGCGGATTGTTTCCATTGTCATGCCGGTTCCCTCATGATGACAACCAATGATTATTTCAATAATGCCAAGGATTCCTTATTTGATGATTCCAGAGACCGTTTTGCCATTACCGGGGACCTGATGAATAAAGGCGCTTACAAGGCACCGTCGCTGATCAATTGTGAGATAAACGGGCCCTATATGCACGACGGCCGGTTTAAAACCCTGGATGAAGTCATCAATTTTTATTCTGAAGGTCTGGTTTATTCCGATTATGTGGATCCCCTCATGAAATATGTAAAGGAAAAGGGTGTTCAAATGACTGATGAGCAGAAATCCGACCTTAAAGCGTTTCTGCTTACCCTTACGGATCATGAACTGCTTTCCGATCCGCAGTACAGCTGCCCTGATGAACTGGGCTCTTTCGGGATCCGGGAAGTTGCCTATTGAACCTCTTCCTTTAACTGGATCCCCATTCTTTTATGTCCGCCATAAACTGTGCAGGTTCAACCGTTTCCGCCCTTGTGAAGAGTCCGGGTTTTTTAATTTCACCTGCGATGTATTGTTTAAGTAAGATCTCCGCTGTGATCCCTGGTGATCAGGATTTATCCAGCAATCTCCGGTGGTAGTTGATCTGTCCCAAATGATAGTTGAGATGGGCGATTAAATGCATCAGGAAATAGAGGGTATTCATTTCGTATCCAAAAACATTCACCGGAAATTTTTTTTCGAGATCTTCAATGGTTAACCTGTCGAAAGTGTTGTGGATCACGGTTTTTACCTCATCAAGCTGCCGGAGGATATCATGTACCGGTATTCCCTTATCGGAGAATTCAGCATCCCGGTTCCTTTCATATCCTGATTGCCCCAGGACGGCCCCGATAAAATGTTTCAGATTACCGATCAGGTGCAGGGCCAGGTTGCCGCCGGAATTTTTTATGTCTTTTTTGACTTTCCAGATATTATCCTCATTGCGGTACAGGGATAATTCCTGTTTGACTTTTTCAATATCCCGCTCGAAAATACCTTTAAGTGAATCCAGTATCATGCTTGTTTTTGCTCAAATTTAACCTGTTGTTTTTCTTTTTCGATTAAATCAGTGATTAAATTAAGCCCTCGCTTCAAAATTAAGCTCAAACTCATGCCATGACTTTGAGTCATGGCATGAGTTTGAGCCTGAAGCGATGTCATCGCTCCTCCATTATTCCTTAAACCAGACAGATAAACCGGAGATTTCAACGGGATTATATGGGCTCATATCCGGAAGCCTTAATTCAAGGTGATCATATTCGGCACCGGGACTTATTCCGCCTGCCACAAAGCCGTTCTGCGAAAAATAACCCGGCGCATCGGTATTATCCAGAAGGGTTTCCAGCGTCTCAGGATCAATATCCGGCCAGACAGCATTAATTTCGCTGGTGAACACGTTTTTAATCGCATAATCCTTTAAAAGAACTTCCCTGTCCTCTGTGTCAAGGATGCTGTGGGGCAAACCGACCTCCGCCACCCCGATGTTGCTGGCGGCATCTCCTGATGCAACGAATGCCCAGTTAAAACCGGTTTCACCCGAAAAAAATAGGGCATTTGGATGATCGGAATTTCCAAAAATGTCGACGGTGTTGCCGGATTTACCTGCAAACATTTTCAGCGTATGCATGGAAAAGGGGTTATCCAGTGGATTCTTCAATGGAATATCCGAAATCTTCACGGTCATCTGAGCGTCGTATCCCAGTTCACCGGTTTCGCTGTATTCGATCCTCACTATGGCCTCTTCCCAGATCGCATAATGTATCCGGTCGATATTGCTGGGCTTTAAAATCGCAAAACCTTCAATGGGCAAACGGTTCCAAAAAACCTGGAGTGCTTTACCTCCGTCATCGTTAGTCTCCGATACTGCATCGGTGATCGTAAGCTGGAATTCCCACATCTGACCATCGGAACTGCTGTTTTCAACCACCACAAGGTTTTTCATCCTTCCATCATCGGCTGATTCGAATGACAATTCCATGGGCCTGTTGATCCTGTAAAAAGCGATTCCCCTGATGATCTCTTCTACGATAATGGCTGCCTCCTGCCCTACATGAATGAAATTGGAGAGGTGCCCGTATATGACGTTTCCATTGAGGGATGTAACTGCGATACGGCCGTTTTGATTTCCCTCGTTGCTTAATGCTGCAGGAATTTCCACCATGAAATTTTCCGGAAGGATGGAATCACCATAAATGTCCGTAATATCATTTTTATCACAACTGATGCTCAGCCCGACAAAGATAATTACTGTCAAAATTCTGATTATTTTTTTTGTCTTTATGATCTTAATTTTAAAAAGTTTCATACACCTTTCGCTGTGTGGGCTTGCATGGCGTTGCATTACAAAGCTTTTCTAACGATCTGATTTTATCATTTATCCCGGCGGCCCCGGGAGGGTAACCGCTGAATAAAATCATCTTTCATTCAGAGGCATTCACCAAAAAATTTTCTGGATTTGAAGGTAATGCAGGGATCCGGGATCTTCTGAATGATGCCCGGAAGGGTTGTATGATGATAGCACTTTACCGGTAATTCCCTGAACTCCGGAGGTGTTTCACGAATCCTGGGTGAGGATTACGGATGTTATATTTCAGACTAGTCAATATGAATATGAACAGGAATAATTTCAATGGAAATATTCCCCTGCATATCGTGCGCTTCGATTTTCAATTCAAGGTGTTCGATCCCTTCGGCCAGGAGTTCAACCAACTCCTGTTCACTGAGGGTAAAGTCGATCATGGCTGAAATATCCAGCGATCCTTCCTGGTTATAATAAGGATCCAGACCGGATCCTTCAAGGTTTATTTCGTATAGGGTTTCTGCCTTTCTTCCATGATCTTGTTCACTTTCACCCTCGGGTTCGCCAAGGCTTATAAAAACCTCTTCAATTCCCTGCAAATCGGGATGAGGGGGATCCGTAATCGTGCCTTCTACGGTAAATGGCAGACTGGCCTCGATTTCCAATTCATCATTCACAAGGTTCATGATCTCGATCACTGCCATCGACTCATTAGTGATCAGGATTTCCAGTTCAACGATAGATCCATCCTGGTAACTCGTTGCATTCCCTTCCGCATCGATTGCCTGTACAATAAAATGGTAGGGTCCAGCCATGGTATTGGGTGGAACTACTATTTCCTCAGGAAGTACCGCGACAAAAGCGGTAGTTTCAGGGAGCTCATAATTATCCTTGAAAGAAAACTTTATCAGGTCCGGATCTTCCGCCTTCCTTCCATGGCCATGGCTGTCAAAGGCATTATGAATATCGATGCTGTAAGTTCCGAGACGAAGATTATCTGTAAACACAGCCTCAAAAGGGATAACACTGCCCGCCGCGAATTTTTGTCCATTTTCCGGGGAATCCACATCTATCTGTGGCGGAGTCAGATCGGTTAGCTCCTCATTAGTACAGGAAATGGTCATGATTACAGTAATCATCCAAAAGAGGTAAATTTTTAACTTAGGCATATCTGTCAGAAATTGATTATTTTACAAGAATACTTCATTTGCAACAATGTTGCAAAAGAATTGAATTTTTTTTGGAGGAAGATTTCAATAATTTCTTCATTTCCACCCAAAAACAGTTGCCTGGGATTGGTGGCCCCAGGTTCAGGTTAGCCGGGGGAATGAGCTTATCACGATGATATTCAATCACCCGGTCAGACCTCACCCACCAGGCAAAAAAGCAAGTTGATTGTCGATGAATCATTAAAAATGAAAAGACATTAAAATGTTTCCCCGCTTTCGATGATCTTCACACTTTTTATGTTCAGCGGATAGTTGGCCACAGTTTTATCTTCCTGGATCACTTCTTCAGGAAGTCCTTCCATGATGAGGTTGGAATAACTCATCGGGGAAGGTGTATTGCTTTTCAGATGTTCCGCCAGGGCCTGGGCTTCACTGTTATCGGTAATGATGGATACAAACATGTTTTCTACCTGCAGATATTTTCTGACTGCCGCATTCACATCTTCGGCCGTTAAATCTGCCAGGAGTTGGTCAAGTTCGGAAATGTAGTCATTCCGCCCGTAGAACCTTGAATCCATCAGGAAGCCCAGCTCCCTGGAAGGTGTCTGGATATATAATTTTATGTAACTTCTCAGAAATTGCCGTGTCAGTTTGAATTCCTCCTCCGTGATACCATGCCGAATGAGCATATCAAGTTCGCGTACGGCCATCCGGAGTGCAAAATGAGCATGGCCCACCCTGATGTCCTCCAATTCCGGATACTGCATTTTCAACTGCTCAGCAATCTGAACGGGGCGGATCCAGATGGAAAAATAGTTGCTTTGCCTGGGTACATGCGGAGGTGGCAGCTGATTACTGCCCCCGTTTTGATACCACTCGATATATGAATAATTCCCATAGTTCATCGAACGGATATCCCTGATCTTCTCGTATAACTGCCCGTAGGATTTACGGTGTTCACCCAGCCATGAATTCGCAATCATAAGGGCGGCGAATTCATCATCAGCCCTGGTGACTCCAATCGGAAATCCTGTAAACAGGGCGGATCCCAGGGTATTGTCTTTCCGGATGATCTCGACCTGGAATCCATCAGGCATATCCACTTCGGGAGGTTCAGGCAAGGAAACGGAAAGGGCCGGCAACTGACCTGCCTCATTGACTACCCTTGTTTTAAAATCCACTCCAAATTTTCCGGCCACTCCCAGCAGCAGGTTGTCCCGGGTGAAAAAGGTCCTGTAATGTTCGCGGATATCTTCGATCGTAATGTTCTGAATGCCGGATAGGGTGCCTGCAACCATATGCTGATAACGCGTACCCCTGTATAGCAGGTCCTCAAGCGCCATCTTACTGTAATCTTCATCCGAGGAAGCCTTGATGATCTGTTCCACATAATTCAGCTGATTGGACCTGATCCGCTTAAAATCCTTTTCATCGAAGGCAGGCTGAAAGATCATTCCCCTGATGATATCATAAAATTCATGCGTGAAATCGGCATGAACCACAAAAGAAAATACGGTGACTTCCTTATCAACGGATTGGGCATACTGGCCGGCCATCGGATACAGTAAATTATTGATCTCACTGATCGAATAGGTTTCAGTTCCCCCACCTATCATCAGGCTGGCTGTCAACTGCGTTAACCCTTCCTTTCCGGCGGGATCCATCATGGAGCCTGCATTGAACATGTATTTTAATACAAGGGTGTTGGCGTTTTCTTTCTTCAGTTCAACAAGATCCTGACCGGCGGCTTGATTAAGCAACATGAAAGGCAATACGAATACTTTTATAAAATTTTTCATGATACACCTCCTTCTGCAGCCGGTGAAATGGTTGAAATGGTTAATTTCCCGGCGTCAAGGTATTTCCTGGCAATTTTCTGCAGGTCTTCGACCGTCAGTTCATTGACCTGCTGATAATACTGATTCAGGGATTCAGGATTTCCCGTTACCCATATCATATACGACAACGACTCGGCGATGGAAGAAGCGCTGTTCAGGGAGGTGGCAAAGGAATATCTGATGTGTGCTTTGGTATCATCAAGCACCTGTGCATCAACCCCATTTTGGATAAGGTCATCAATCCCTTTTACGATCTGATCCTTAGCATGCTGAAGATCTTCAGCCTTTTTTAGAGTGGCACTTACCGTGAAAAGATAGGGATCCCTGGTGAAAAGATAATTACTTCCCAGGTTCCTTGCAATTCCCTCATCAATGACAAGCATTTTATACAAAGCCGATTTCTGGCTGAAAAGAATCTGTGAGATCACCTGCAACGCAGCATTATCCTTCATCTGCGGATTGAAGGCGGGTGATTTATAATTCAGGGAAATGTAGGGTGGAAAATTTTCATTCTGCACATGCGCATATCTTGTTTCCGACTGCTCGGGTTCAGCGGGTATCCGGGGGGCATAATTGCCTTTTTCCCAGTCGCTGAAGTATTTGTCAGCCAGTTGTGTTATCCGGTCAGGCGTTACATCGCCGACCACCAGGATCGTAGTGTATTCCGGTTTATAGAACCGTTCAAAAAACTCGAGTGAATATTCATACTGATTGGGCATATCGACCACATCTTCCCAGAATCCCATGGTGGTGTGTTGATACGTATGGGCTTCAAAGGCTGTGGCCATAGTCTTTTCGCTCAGCTGCATGTAGGGGCTCGCATAATTTTTTGTATATTCCCCTTTAACTGCCCCGGCCTCTGTTTTAAAATCATGAACAGAATATTTCAGATTAAAAAACCTGTCCGATTCGATCTCAAACATTTTTTCCAGCATTTCAGCATTGCCTGTCATGTGGTATATCGTCCGGTCGAGCCAGGTATTCGCATTGGCCGCTGCACCAATGGATTTCAGGGTGGCATTATATGTCTCACTCGGATAATTATCGGTTCCCCTGAACATCATGTGCTCGAAAAAATGGGCAAAACCGGTCTTTCCAGGCTCAACCTCCTCCCGGGAGCCTGCCCTGACGATGATATAGAATGAGACAATGCCCGGACTTTCATAGGGAACCGTTACGGTATTCAAGCCGTTCGGAAATAATTTCTGATGAATTTCAAAAGGGAACACATTTCCTGATGCTGATCTTTCCTGATTTTCCATCTTGCAGTAAGCCAGGAACATCAACGGCCATAACAGGATCAATATTTTCATATAATTTTATTTAAATAGCATTCGAATTTTTCAGCCGCAAAATTAAATCATCGAAGGTAAATGGAAAAACTGTACCTGTTAAATAGATTTTTTATCCACCTGGAATGGGAAAATGATCGAAATATTTATGTTTCGGCCCTGTTCCGGTAAATTAAGCCACCGGTAACGGCTCAAATGATTCATGTAGGATGTATTCAGGAGATTCTGAACACTCAGGATACACCTGATCTTCTGCCTTTTTATGGCTATTTCCGTTCCTGCACCAAGAAATACAAGGAAATAACCATCCGTCTCATTTTCATTCCTGTCGACTCTTCGTTGAGGAGCCGTATATCTTCCACCAATCTGAAAATATGATTCTTTTAATATACCTGTGATAGCAGGGACTGTGTATTCGATTTCGGCCAAGGTTGAGAAGGGTGGGGTAAAAGGTAAAGGAAGACGTGAATCAAGGTTGAAATTCCACACATATTCCATATTTACTTCCATATGCAGGTTTTTCATAAAATGATAATCAACCACCAGTTCACCACCTGTATAGATGGCATCATTTTGGGTATATTGAAAAATCTGTCCGCCGCCGGGCAGGTCGGAAGATTCTACCGTTGGCCGGTGATAAATATAATCCTGATAATAATTAAAAAAAGGGGAGAGGCTAACCAGGAAATCATGCCGGTGATAGTTGAAGTTGATATCAGCCTGCCACCCTCTTTCGGATGATAAATCCGGATTTCCCCGTTCATGCCGGAAGGTCCCGTGATGTACGCCGTTCATGGACAGTTCCGCCGCGGTGGGCATTCTGAAGCTGGAACCAAGATTCAATTTTAAATTCAGGTAATGACTCGGGTAATAGGAAAGGCCTATTGCGCCGGATACACTGTAAAATTTCTTATTAATGCCTGGATTTCTCATGGTACTGTCTGATGTGTTTTCAGTAGAAAAATCAGGTTCATAATGTTCAATGATGTTCCTGTCGCCATAATCAAAACGTAATCCTCCATTAAATGATAAAGTTTCACCAAGATCATGCTGTTCATGGATAAACAGCCCAAGCATGTTCGCGGTAAAAGCGGGCAGCAGGAATTCAAATCCCGCATAATCATTGTCCTGGAACTGGTACTGCAGGCCGAAAATCCGTTTTGCATAATCATGAATAACCTGGTTATAGCGGATGTTGGCAGTGAGTGTATACAGATCAAGTCCAAGTGCGAGATTGCCATCCGGTGTAGGGGCATATCCATGAACATGGGACAATCCTTCCTCATTCCTGACATTGTGCTGGAAACCGAGATTCATTTCTAACCAGTTATTGCCGATCAGAATATTGGAATTACTGATCACCTTTAAATGATTGATGATCTGCCTTGGATAATTTATATCCCTGTAGTTTCCATCATCTTCAAGCTGGTATTCCCTGGGCACCCCGGTGGCACCCGGAAATAACCCGGCTTTCTGATTATAGTTGCTGACTGTCACGGTGGAAAATCCCCAATCCTTTTTCAGGCCTATCATGCCTGAAAAATCACGCTCCTTTCCGGCCGTATTGATCAGTGTCTGGTTATAAATGGGCAGAATATATCCATTATAAGTAAAGTTATCGGCCGGCACATGGTAGTCTCCATAATCCTGTGTGGAAACCCTGAATTGATACACACTCCCATTCCAGTTCCCCCTGACCATCCCGCTGGTACCGATCAGGCGGTTATTGCTTTTATAGATGCCGATAATTTCCCCATCAAATGAATTGGTTTCAGCAAGATATGGCTGATTGATGACGATCACACCACCCAATCCATCCGAACCGTACTGCAGGGATGCCGGTCCTTTTATGATCTCAACCTGTTCAGGGTCAAACTGATCGATCTCAAGGCCATGATCAGCTCCCCATTGCTGTCCTTCCTGTTTGATACCTCTGTCTGCAACGATCACCCTGTTGAAACTCA
>JAGTVG010000033.1 GCA_018224645.1 Cyclobacteriaceae bacterium | reverse complement strand
TGAAAAAATCAGGAATATTAATTATCGTACCGGTCATCCTTGTTATCGCCTTGATCTGGGGGGTTGTCGGATATGATGTGAGCCGGCAAATCCGGGAGGTCCCTGATTATATTTTTCCTGACCAGGAGAATCCAGGGTACTGGTCATATAAAGGGGAAAAGATCCTGTTGCTGGGAGGTTCCGTCGAAGATAATCTCTTTCAGATCGATAATCTCAGGGAACATCTGGAATTACTGCGATCATGTGGGGGTAATTTTGTAAGAAATACGATGTCGAGCCGTGACAGCGGGAATGTCTGGCCGTTTTTTCAGCATGAGGATGGAAGCTATGACCTGGACCGCTGGAATGAAACCTACTGGCAACGGTTCGAGGATTTTCTGGAACTGACCTCCGGGTTTGATATCATTGTCCAGCTCGAAGTCTGGGCTACCTTCGATTTTTACCGTGAATACTGGGATGTTAATCCGTATAATCCTGCCAACAATGTGAATTATACGGCTGAAAGGACAAAATTGCCCATTAAGGTAACTACCCATCCGACATTTACGGAGAATAATTTTTTCCGTTCGATTCCGAGCCAGATGTGCCTGCTGAGGTTGCTGGAATATCAGCAGAAATATGTAGACCGTCTGCTTTCCCATTCCATGAAATATGGGCATGTCCTGTACTGTATGGATAACGAAACATCGGTGACATCGGAATGGGGTAAATTCTGGGCAGATTATATCAGGAGACGCGGGATCGAGGAAGGCAGGGAACTGCAGACCACTGAAATGTGGGATCCCTGGAACCTTGGTCATATCGTACACCGCGAAACCATGGATCATCCGGAAATCTATACTTTCGTCGATATTTCCCAGAATAATCATAATAGAGGTGAAGAACACTGGCAAAATGGGATCCGGCAACTGGAACACCTGCGGAGGATCAATGCCATCAGACCATGCAATAATGTAAAAGTTTATGGGAATGACGGCGGCCGGCATCAGACAACCCAGAATGGGATCGAATGTTTTATCCGCAACGTGATGTTTGGCTCAGCAGGTACAAGGTTTCACAGGCCAACCTCCGGTCAGGGATTGAATGAAACAGCCCAGTCTGTGATCCGGAGTGTCAGAATGATGACAGAACAGATGGATTTTTTTAACGGAAAACCCATCGGGGATGTTTTTATAGAAAAGGACGGTAATGAGGCCTACTGCCGGGGAATTCCCGGAAAGGAATATATGATTTATTTTCCCGATGGGGGAGAGGTAACAGTATCCCTCGAACTCGGGGGAAAAAGAGGAAGTATCAGGTGGATGCAGGTGCTTGGATCAGAATGGAAAGTCAATGACTCGATCGTGTCTGGAACGGAGGTGAACCTTGCTTGTCCGGGTCCGGGTAACTGGATTGCCCTGATTCAGTAAAATTCAGAAATTCCTTTTCAATTTATCCGAATTAATTAATATTTATAGTCAGAAAATTTTCAGGGATATGCTTGATCAGAAATACCTCTCCATGCTGACAAAACAGGGCAAGGATGTCAGGAAGGTTGAAGAACAGATTCAATTTTTTGTTAAAGGATTTCCGTATATGGAACTGGACCGGCCGGCAACTGTTGGTGATGGGATCAGGCAATTATCGGATAAAGATCTTAAGAAAGCAATCCATTTTTATGATAACAGCCAGGAGGATGTAAAGATTATTAAATTCGTTCCTGCTTCCGGTGCCGCAAGCCGTATGTTCAAATCGCTGTACGCATTCATGAAATCCTGTACCGGAACGGATGATGATTATGAAAAACTTAAAACGGATCCTGAGTTTGAAACCGTTCTGATCTTTTTCAATCAGATACAGAATTTTGCCTTTTATGAAGATCTGAAAGAAGTTCTTGAGGGAGATGGACTTCACCTGGAAGAAAGGGTCCTCAAACGTGATTATCGTTTGGTACTGGAATATTTATTGACTGAAAAGGGTCTCAACTATGGAAACCTGCCCAAAGGATTGTTGAAATTCCATCGTTATGAAAAAAAATCAAGAACTCCGGTTGAAGAACATATGGTTGAAGGGGCCTTATATTGCCGGGATGGTAACGGCAGGATATTTATACATTTTACGGTATCACCGGAACATGAACCGGCCTTTAAAATTCATGTCGAAGATTTAACACCTATTTACTGCGAAGCTTATAAGGCCGGCTATGATGTACAGTACTCCCGGCAGAAGCCCGTAACAGATACCATCGCCGTGGATCCTGACAACAACCCCTTTATCACGGAAGAGGGTGAAATATTGTTCAGGCCTGGAGGACATGGGGCTCTGATCGAAAACCTGAATGACCTTGATTCAGACATCATCTTTATAAAAAATATCGATAACGTCGTGCCTGACAGGCTTAAAGATGTAACTGTAAAATACAAAAAAGCCCTGGCTGGGGTGTTATTGGAATACCAGGAACGTATTTTTTATTATCTCACGATCCTTGATGAGGTAAAAACGCTAAGCCCCTCCTTTATAGAAGAAATAGACGCATTCTTAAAGAATGATTTATGTGTTGAACTGACCCCAAATCAGGAACACATCGATGCAAGGGATTATTTCTTTAGGAAACTGAGCAGGCCGATCAGGGTGTGTGGTATCGTAAAAAATGAAGGCGAACCCGGTGGCGGGCCATTCTGGTGCAAAAATCCGGATGGTACAATATCACTGCAGATAGTCGAAAGTGCACAGGTAAACATAGAAAAAGAAGACCAGAAAAAAATTCTCAGTGAGTCCACTCATTTTAACCCTGTCGACCTGGTATGCGGTGTAATGGATTATAAGGGGAAAAAATTCGACCTGACAAGATACATCGATCCCCAAACTGGATTCATCTCCGTAAAGTCCATGGGTGGCCGTGATCTAAAGGCGCTGGAACTTCCCGGACTTTGGAATGGCTCCATGTCTGACTGGAACACGGTCTTCGTTGAGGTTCCCATTGAGACTTTCAATCCGGTGAAAATTGTCAATGACCTGCTGAGGGAACAGCACCAATAGGAGGCATTAAAACTGGCGCCTTGAAATAATCGAAATTTGTTTCCGGGACCAGATTGGATCTGTCCGGATTACAAATTCTGAATTTCACTCATGACATTTTTCTCCCCCGGGAGCCTTCATACATACCCTTGAGAAACACCCGGATAACATTGCATCAGGGTCTCCATGTGGATGATCCTGATGGTAGAAAAATATTTTCCCTCCGCGAACCAGTCCCCTCTGTTCTGTTCCAGCCGTTCATCGCGAATCCCGGATCACAAATTCAAATCCTTATTCCGGCATAAATCTTGCATTTTTTAATTAAGCAGGAGAAAGTCTGGAACACAGATCAGGGTTATGAAAATACCTAAAAGCCTTTGACAGATCATTGAAAACTGAATTTCGATTACCTCGACCTTTACCTGATCCATTGGCC
>JAGTVG010000032.1 GCA_018224645.1 Cyclobacteriaceae bacterium | reverse complement strand
CTTCCAGGACTATATCAACCTTATTGATTACATAGGCTTCAAGAAGAACATAATCCCCGGGTCCGTTGACCGTTATTTTCCGGGTATAGGGGAGTTTTAAAATATCTGTGATGAATTTATCAGTCAGGATGGATGACCTAACCCCTGTATCAACCACCATTTTCAGCGGTATAATTCCATTTAACTTAACAGGTACGACGATGAGGTTGTTGTATACTTCGAAAGGTATTTTGACCTGGGTACGGTCACCAAGGATCTTATATCCTAAAAATTGCGCATACCCGGAACCGGGAATGAGCAATATCAGGATAAACAAGACGCCAGTAAGTAAAAATTGGTAGAAATTCCTGAACATTCTAGAATGGGTATTTTCCTCAACAGTTTATTATAACGATATTCAAGGATAAGAGGATATCATTTTCATTAATAAAAAATCCCCGGCATTGATCTGCGCACCTTTTTTACAAAACCTATTAAAATAGTTTAAAATCATTATAAATTATTCCAAACGCTGGGTTTCCGAGTATAAACCATGATAAATATCATGAATTAACTGCACATTATTTTGTTATATTGCAAGTCGGGATTTTTTATAATGAAAGTTTCTACCTCCAAACCGTTTCAGATTGTTTACTCGATATACCAGCACGAGTATCTGGGATATCTGGTGGAATCATTTGTCATTCAGAAGGACAATAACGGGAAACTTACCCTGCAGAATCAGAATATTTCCTCAGCCAATGCACCTGAATTCGCATCAGGACTAGATGACCATGATTTCCAGATGATCAGTGTGATCGATACGATCCAGCAGAATTATATTCTCAGGAAGTTCAATAATACCCGGTTGAATGCCGCTGATTATTTTATAAAGCTCTATAAATCCGAAAACCCGGATATCGAAACTCAAAACAGGATCAGCAGGTTTATTGAAAAGCAAAAGGCAAAAATATTTTCCCTGATGCAGGGAAAAATGCTTTTTGAAATGGGTGCGGACGGCGAACCCACCTGGAAAAATATACTGGTCATGCCAGGTAAAGCCTCCGTCCAGTTCCATTTCATCCGGAATGATGAAAGTACGGAATATTTTCCTACCATCCGGTATGAAGGAGATTTGATTGAATTCCAGTTCCGTGGCGCCTATCTGCCTTGCAAACACCAGGCCTGGCTTATCATCAATGATAGAATGTATGGATTTGACCAGGAAATAGACGGGAACAAAATCCAACCTTTTCTCAATAAAAAGTTCATTACCATTCCCAGGAAAATTGAAGAAACCTATTATGAAAAATTTGTAGCTCCCCTGATAGGTTCCTTTAATGTTCAGGCCAAAGGATTTAAAATAGAGATGATAAATCCCTCACCGGTCCCGGTCCTTCGGTTTTATGAGATGCCGGCTGTTGAGGAACCTGTAACGATTAACGGATCATCCTATCATTCCCTGGAAGAGGAGTCCAATGAGGCCATCACCCTGGAATTATATTTTCAGTACGATAAATTCCGGTTTCTTTCAGACCAGGTAGAAAAAGTGAGTGTCCCGATCGATTATGAAGAAAAAAATGGTTATACATTTTTTAAGATCCATCGCCTTACGGAAACTGAAGAAAAATATCTTTCATACATAAAAAAACTCGGCCTGGATTTTGAAAAGGGAAGGATAAACCTGCCAAAACTGAAAGCATTTTCCTGGATTAACCAGAATAAAACCTCACTCGAAGATATCGGATTCACCATCGAACAGAAAAAGGTTCAGAATAAAAAATATTTTATCGGTGAATCATCCATCTCCATTGAAATTAAGGAAAATATTGACTGGTTTGATATTTACGCGATCGTCAGGTTCGGGGAATATTCTATTGCATTCAATGAACTCCGGAGGATCATGATCCTGAAAGGCAATGAAATTACACTTCCAAATGGGGAAATAGCCGTGATCCCGGAAAAATGGCTGATTGAATATTCTGAACTTTTTGCTTTTGCTGAAGAAGGTAAGCCGAGAAATGGCAGTCCTGTGCCCATCAAACTGAAAAAACATCACCTTGCTCTCGTGAAAGACCTTGAAACCGGACAGCTTGCCAAAGTATCGATGGACCGGAAACTGGAAAATCTGCAGAATTTTGTTGAAATCGATCAGGTTAAAGTCCCTGAGTTTTTTCATGGGACATTACGCCCATATCAGTATGCAGGATATAACTGGCTGCAGTTTCTGAAACAGTATAATTTTGGCGGCTGCCTTGCGGATGATATGGGTTTGGGAAAAACAGTCCAGACACTGGCCATGCTGCAGGCAATGAAGGAAAAAAAGATCAATCACGCCTCCCTGCTTGTCATGCCTACTTCCCTGATCTATAACTGGGAACTGGAATCCAATAAATTCACCCCTGATCTTAAGATACTCGTTTATACAGGCACCAACAGGAACAAAGATGTATCCCAATTCAGGGATTATGATCTGATACTTACTTCCTATGGGATCGTCCGGTTGGATATACAGATCCTGTCCAGTTTTTATTTTAATTACGTCATTCTGGATGAATCACAGGCGATCAAAAATCCAACATCCAATATATCCAAAACCGTCAGAAAACTAAAATCCAAATATCGGCTGATCCTCACGGGTACTCCCCTTGAAAACAGCACCATGGACCTCTGGTCCCAGATGACTTTCATTAATCCGGGATTGCTGGGAAGCCAAACGTTTTTCAGGAATGAATTCCTGAATCCCATTGAAAAGAAAAAGGATGAGTTGAAGACCCGTAAACTCAATACCATCATCAAACCTTTCATCCTGCGACGTCACAAATCCCAGGTGGCCAAGGAACTTCCGGAGAAGGTGGAAAATATCAAATATTCGGTCATGACCCCGGACCAGGAAGAAAAATACGAGGAGGCAAAATCATTCTACAGGAATAAAATTCTGGACGAAATTGAAAAAAATGGTGTAAAAAAATCACATTTCATCCTGCTGCAGGGGTTGACGAAACTCCGTCAGATTGCCAATCATCCAAAGATGGTGGATGAAGAATATCCGGGCGATTCAGGCAAACTGGAAGATGTGACGCAGATGATTTACAATGCATTAAGTGAAGGCCATAAAATACTGATCTTCAGCCAGTTCGTAAAACATCTGGCCATTCTTTCGGATTATCTGACACGCCACAGGATTAATTACGCCTACCTTGACGGCTCTACAAAGGACCGGGAAGGCCAGGTCCGTAATTTCCAGGAAAACGACAAGATCCATATATTTATGATTTCCCTGAAAGCCGGAGGTTTGGGCCTGAACCTTACCAAGGCGGATTATGTATTCCTGCTTGACCCCTGGTGGAATCCCGCTGTTGAACAGCAAGCCATTGACCGGGCTCACAGGATCGGACAGGAGAACAGGGTATTTACCTATAAATTCATCAGTAAAAACACCGTTGAAGAAAAGATCATCGCTCTTCAGACAAGAAAGATAAAACTGGCTACGGAACTAATAACTACAGAAGAAAATTTCATCAAGGAATTGTCGGCCGAGGACATCCAGTCTCTGCTTGAATAATCCTCCGAAACTCATGCCATGACTTTGAGTAAAAACATGAGTTTCGGAAAGTTATGGCATAAGTTTAATCAGATCACCGAACCGTGCATTAAATCCCTGGATCCCCTGCAATCCCCCTGTATGTATGGCGAGTATTCTTTCCCCATTCCGGAAGGCACCTTTTTTAATAAGATCGAAAATACCGTACATCATTTTTCCAGTATATACCGGATCCAGCAG
>JAGTVG010000031.1 GCA_018224645.1 Cyclobacteriaceae bacterium | reverse complement strand
TGGCGGTTGCACAGGCTTCTTCATCTGTCGCGGCGGATTATAAATCAGGCCTGATCAGGGGGGGAACAGTGATCGACATGACGGGAGGGCTGGGCGTGGATACCTATTTTTTTTCCAGGTCTGCGGACAGGGTCATATACCTGGAAAAGGAAAGGGAACTGGCCGATTCAGCAGCCCATAATTTCATAAGGCTGAAGGTGAATAACGTGAAGGTGATTCATGAAGAATGCATGAGTTACATCCGGAAGACAAGGGAAAAAGTTGACTGTATCTATATTGATCCTTCCAGAAGGAGAGGCAGCAGGCGCGTATTCAGGATCGAGGAAGCAGAACCGGATGCAGGAGCTGTCTACCTGGAACTTTTGGAACAAGCCGGTAAAGTGATCATCAAATTATCGCCCTTCCTCGATATCCGTTATCTGATTGAAAAGTTTCAGTATATCAGCAGGATACATGTGGTAGCGATCGACCAGGAGTGCAGGGAAATCCTGCTTGTCCTTGACAGGGAGGAAGGATCCGGCGACCCGGAAGTTGTGACATGGTCAAAGGAAAAAGACAAAACGCAGGAATTCATTTCATCCCTGGGAGAAAATGAAATGTTTTGCGGATACGATCTGCCCGGGGATTTCATTTATGATCCGAATGTCGCGATCAGGAAAGCGGGCCTGTTCAATGTGGTGGGCAACCGGTTCAAATTAAAAAAACTGGCGCCCAACAGTCACCTGTATACCGGCAATACAAGCGTGGAAGATTTCCCGGGACGTAGCTTCAACCTGATCCAGACCCTGACATTTAAAGAGTTCCTTAAAACAAAATCCATAAAAAGGGCCAGTATCGCCACCCGGAATTTCCGTTTAAAAGCAGAGGATATCAGGAAAAGAACAGGGATCGGGGAAGGCGGGGATACCTTTATTTTCTGCACGACCAATATGGAGAATGAGCCCCTCGTCCTGGTTACCCATAGAAATGACATTAAAAAATAGCGGATTCATTTCCTCGGCCGCATAAAAATCTTAATTCCAGAAGGAATGAAAGTAGTATTCTACAGTGTGTTGTACGGTTACGTCCAGGTATGTACAAGTCATACCTCATAGGAGTATGAATCATAAGCTATTTAAGGGCTCGCAGCCCTGTTCACATTCAACTTAAAACTTTTATATTTACCAAACTTTATTTTTAAAAAGGATTAAATGAGCATACCAACTGTTGAAGACGTTGCAAGGATAGCCGGTATAAGCGATCCGGTTATACGGAATCTGAATATAACGCAGAGTTACTATGAGCTTTCACAGGCAATGTCAAAATACACAAACGGAAATCCGAACTGGTGCACGTTTGCTGTGTGGGCATCGAAGCAGGCAGGTCAGTCTATCCGTAAAGAAGATCTCAAATACACGTTCGATAATTGTTTTCACAATTCACCCGAAGTAATAACATTAATTAAAAATCTTCGAGAACACGGTGATATCATTAAGAGATTTCCCGAAGTGAAAGCAATTACTACTTTCATTTTAAAAGTACTGAATCCGGATGCTGCATTTGATTATTCGGCTTTAGCAGTCGCCGAAGGAAATAAAAAAGTGTTCTCTGAGATCGGCGGAGAGTTTGCACGCTTTCTTTCAATCTTCCGCAGTAATCATGATTTTACTGAAGAAAATATTTCCAATTTCTGCTCTGCATTCAAACCCGGCAATCCACCGGTCGGACAGCAAATGTTAAAGGATGCTTTCACATCATATTTCGAAGCAGGAAAGAAATCAGCTGCTAAAGAAAAAGCAGAGATGATTCTGTATTCAAATCTGTTAATCGGTTACCACGAACAAACTCGGCTTCAGCCGCAGATTGTGAAAGCACTCAATGCGGCATTCGCAAATGAAGATGAACGGCGTAGCAGAATTCTCAAGGAGCTGCTTCCGGGTTTCTGGCTACGAATACGCTTCTACATTTCAAAGCTCCTGCAACTCAAAATGCCTCTCGATGAAGCGATCGATCAGCTGCTTGATTTAACAAAGCGAATGATTCGTAAAGTGATCACAGAATTCATGATGACTTTACAAATTCCTGCTGGTGAAATGCTTCGGCTTGGCGAAGATTTGAAGAGAAAATTTCCACAGATATTAGAACAGATATTAACTGCAAAATTAAAAGAGTTGCTTGGTAAGATTGATCCAACTCCTGATAGTTTGAAAGAAAGCGGGGCAAAAGATTGGGGAGATTTAAGAGATAGAATTCATTTCATTGCTGATTTATTCAGATCTTATTTTGAACACCGAGTACTTTATAACCAGCCATTCACCAATGAGCAGGTAACGATTTTGAAGGAAGGAAAAATACCGGATGGAAAGCTTTGAATAATCTTCTAAGAATATTTCAAACCCAGTATTAAAGACCCTGCCAGATTATAATTTCTTTTAAAAACAGAGTATTTTTGAATTTAATGAATTTAAGTGGATTAAAATAATGATAGGTTTATTGACCAAGGGGATCACCAGAATTTTTGGGACCAAATCGGAAAGGGATATTAAGGAGGTCCTTCCCTACGTGGAAAAGACCAAGGAAGAATATAAAAAACTTCAGGGAATCACTGACAATGAATTAAGGGAGAAGACAAATCTGGTTAAAAAGAAAATAGATGATCATTTAGCGGACATCGATCAACAGATACGGGAATTGCATCAACGGATCGAAGAGGATGAATCCCTGGATGTCCACCAGAAAGAGGAGCTTTTCATCCAGATTGATAAACTCGAGGAGAGCAGGAATACTTCGCTGGAAGAAATACTGCTTGAATGCCTTCCTGAAGCTTTTGCCGTTGTCAAGGAGACGGCCAGGAGATTCAAGGAAAATGGCAAACTCAACGTTACCGCGACCCTTCACGATAAAACCTATGCCGCGAAGCATGAACATGTGACGGTGGATGGAGAAAAATGCACATGGCATAATAAATGGATGGCTGCCGGGAATGAGGTTACCTGGGAAATGCTGCACTATGATGTTCAGTTAATCGGGGGTGTTGTGCTGCATCAGGGTAAAATAGCTGAAATGGCCACAGGCGAAGGCAAGACCCTGGTGGCTACCCTGCCGGCTTTCCTGAATGCACTTGCCAAAAGGGGTGTTCACATTGTTACGGTCAATGATTATCTGGCGAAACGGGATTCAGAATGGATGGCCCCGATTTTTGAATTCCACGGGCTCCGGGTGGACTGCATTGATAAACACCAGCCGAATTCGGAAGCCAGGCGGGAAGCCTACCGGGCTGACATTACCTATGGGACCAACAATGAATTCGGCTTCGATTACCTGCGGGATAACATGGCAAGGGAAACCGATGACCTGGTGCAGAGAAAGCATCATTATGCCATGGTTGATGAGGTGGATTCGGTTTTAGTGGATGATGCACGAACTCCGCTTATCATATCCGGCCCGATCCCAAGAGGAGATGAGCATGAATTCTATGAGTTGAAGCCCCGTATCCAGAAATTGGTCGAGGCACAAAAACGGCTTGTCGGACAGTTATTGATCGAGGCAAGAAAGATGATCAGCGAAGGGAATGACAAGGATGGAGGACTTTCCCTGTTACGCTCATTCAGGGGTTTACCCAAACATAAACCGCTCATTAAATATCTGAGTGAGATGGGCAAAAGACAGGTTCTTCAGAAAACTGAAAATTATTATCTGCAGGACAATTCGAAATTAATGCCGGAGGTGGATAAGGAACTATACTTCACCATTGAAGAGAAGAACAACAGCATTGAACTTACTGAAAAGGGCATTGATCTGCTAACCAACGAGGATGAAGATTCCCAGTTTTTTATCATGCCCGATATAGGCAATGAGATTGCAGTCCTCGAAAATGATACGACATTGTCAGAAAATGATAAACTTCTCCGGAAGGAGGAACTTATCAAGGATTATTCCGAAAAGTCGAAACGTATACACAGTATCAACCAGCTATTAAAAGCATATACACTTTTCGAGCGGGATACCGAGTACATTCTTGTCGATGGGAAAGTGAAGATCGTGGATGAGCAGACCGGTAGGGTGCTGGAAGGCAGGAGATATTCCGATGGACTGCATCAGGCGATCGAAGCGAAGGAAAATGTGAAGGTGGAGGATGCGACCCAGACATACGCCACCATCACCCTGCAGAATTATTTCAGGATGTATCATAAATTGGCCGGGATGACCGGTACGGCTGAAACAGAAGCCGGCGAATTCTGGCAGATTTACAAACTGGATGTCGTAGTCATTCCCACCAACGAGCCAGTCGTCCGAAACGACTGGCAGGATAAGGTATTCAAAACTGTCCGCGAAAAATTCAACGCGGTGATTCAGGAAATTATCGATCTTACAGAAAAAGGGAGGCCTGTTCTTGTGGGAACTACTTCCGTTGAAATTTCCGAGGTGATCAGCCGGATGCTCAGCATGAAAAAGATCAAGCATCAGGTGTTGAATGCCAAGCAGCACCAGAAGGAAGCCGAGATCGTCGCATTCGCCGGCAAACCCGGAACAGTGACCATCGCCACCAACATGGCAGGACGTGGTACTGACATCAAGCTGACCCCGGAATCAAGAGCAGCGGGAGGGCTTGCCATTGTAGGTACCGAAAGGCATGAATCCCGGCGTGTAGACCGCCAGTTGAGGGGCCGTTCCGGACGCCAGGGAGATCCGGGATCTTCCCAGTTCTTTGTATCGCTCGAAGACAGTCTCATGCGCCTGTTCGGATCGGACAGGATTGCCCGGATCATGGACCGGCTTGGCCTGCAGGAAGGTGAGGTGATCCAGCATTCCATGGTCACCAAATCCATCGAAAGAGCCCAGAAAAAGGTGGAGGAGAATAACTTCGCCATCAGGAAAAGATTGCTGGAATATGATGATGTAATGAATTCCCAGCGGGAGGTGATATACCTTCGGAGAAAGAACGCATTGTTCGAAGAAAGACTCCAGGTGGATATCATGAACATGATTTTTGAAACAGCAGATGATGTCGTAGTAAATGCCAAGGTTAGTGAAGATTACGATGGATTTAAATTGAACTGCATCAGCATTTTCGGAATGGATTTCCCGATCACGGTGGAGGAGTTCAAACAGATCAAGGAAGACCAGCTTACCCAGAATCTGTATGATGCCGCATATAAACATTACAATGATAAGAATGAGGCGATCCGGTTGAGGGCCCTGCCCATCATCAATGATATACACCAAACCAGGGGCGCCACCATCGAGGACATCCTTGTGCCATTTACAGATGGGGCCAGGCAGATCGGCGTTGCTTCCAATCTTGCCAGGAACATTAAAACCGATTGCCGTTATCTGATCCTTTCCCTGGAAAAAATGGCCACACTGGCCATCATCGACAATGCCTGGAAAGAGCATCTCCGTGAAATGGATGACCTGAAACAATCCGTACAGAATGCAGTGTATGAGCAGAAAGATCCCTTACTCATTTATAAATTCGAGGCTTTCGGGTTGTTCAAACAACTCATCCACCGTGTCAATGAGGAAACCATAACTTTCCTGATGAAAGCTATTGTTCCAATCAAGGAACCGGATGATGTTCAGGAAGCAAGGAGATTGCGAAGGGCAAGGCAGAATGTTAAGGAAACCAAGGAAGAATCCCGATCAGCATTGCAGGGTCCGCAGTCTGATACCAGAACGCGTCCACCAGTTGAAAAGATGGCACCTGTGAAATCGGAAAAAATCGTCGGCAGGAATGAGAAAGTCAATGTTCAGTATATGGATGGCAGGGTTTTAAAGGATGTAAAATTCAAGAAGGTCGAGGAAGATATTAAAAACAATAAGTGTGTGATTATTCAATAATATAAAATGACATTAAAAAATTTCTTGCTGGCAGGATCATGCATACTTGTATTAGCTTGCGGGCGTAAGACTGTTCCTTCAGCAACTGAAGTGGATTATCATGAGGATCTTTCAGGCACACTGCCTGAAGTTGAAAAGTATGAAAGTCCGGTCAAGAAAAAAACCCGGGTTGAAAAAACTGATTTCAAAGAGCCTTACATGGATATCACGTCAGGCCTTGATACCATGCTCGATACCCTAGCAATCGTCAATCAGGATATTCCGAATCTTCAATACACGATCCTTATCCACAACAGCAATTCCCGGCAGGCGGCGGATGAAGCCAGGAAAAATGTTTTCCGGGTCTTGCCGGATGCCAATCCGATCATGCAATTTGTTTCCCCGAGTTACCATGTCAAGGTAGGCAGCTATATCGATAAGATCGAAGCTTACAAGACCCTGGTAAAATTACAGGATATGTTCCCCAATGCCGTGATCATTCCAGAACAGGTTTACTTCAAGTAGCATTCCATGGACATAAAGAACATGATAAAACAACTGGCATCAGAATATGCCAGCGATACCATTTCCGACAGGAGATATCTTCATCAACATCCGGAATTATCCTTTCAGGAAGTGAATACTTCCAGATTTGTTTGCGACAAGTTGTCGGGATATCATCTTCAACCGACCCAGGGCATG
>JAGTVG010000030.1 GCA_018224645.1 Cyclobacteriaceae bacterium | reverse complement strand
TTTTGTATTTCAGTTTATTTACAAACGCCTCTGCCGCTCCGGGATAGTCCGTTCCTTTAAAAATCCAATTTACATCATTCCAGACAGGCATCCAATTGTTTTGAATCCTCATTCCAAAACTTCGGAACCTACCGGTGCCTCATGAACATGATGTCCTGCTGAATGATCAATATTTTTAAAATAGGATCAATCGTTATTTCTCCGTAGCGGTTTGATCCTCACCTGATTTGCGGAATCGGTTATTAATGAATGCAGTCTGCTGTTCCGGGTAGCAGCCTTTTTTGCACTCATGACCCAATGAATGGCTGTCCGCCGGTAATACGGCGCCTGGGATTGCCTCACCGGCTATATCGTGATTTTTTTCGAACCATTCCCGGCATTCAGCCTGGGATCTGAAGAACTTAGGTTCCATCGGACAGGTATTTAAGCGTGAGGACCGGAATAAAATTACACCCGGAAATGAGTTTAGTCGAGAGGGGAAGTTGGTCTTCTAAATGAATTGAAACAAGGATATGCCCATTACTCCCGGATTTTCCCGGAATGGTTCAGCGTAATCCGTACACGGATTTTATGGAACCGGTCCGGAATTTTATCGTTGAAATGTTCCTTACCGTGGCAATTTTTTTTGAATGATTTTTTTTATCGTCTATGTGTTTTTAATAGGGATTATAAAATTCAATAATCAAGTTTAATCTGGATCAGTCTTTTAATGTCATTCATAAAAGTCTCATCCAAAACATCGATCCGGATGCCGCGGCCTTCGGCGTACACTTTAGCCTTTCGCAGATCTGCCTTGATCTTATCCGATATTCCGGTTTCCAGGATTCTTTCTGTGGCCTTTGGGCCGAAAACAAAGGCTACCATAAAGCCTTTGTCCCTTGGCATAAAATAAATGATGGCCCGCTTTCTGTCCTTGATCCTGTAACTCCAGCCATATTTTTTACCTGGATAATTCCACTCCTCAACGGCCATCGGATACCTTTTATAGACAAACTCACGGAGTTCGTTCCATAAAACATAGGTTCCGTTTAAAACACTGGCGAGATCCTTTTCGGAAGGCCTGACATTTTTGTCAGGAAAAATGCTGACATCCATAATAATTTAAAAAAATTCCGGATGCAAATATTAGGAAAAATCCATGAAATTAAAAAACGACAGCCTTTTTCTTTTCAAATGGTGCATTACTCTTCCGGGAGTGATTTTTATTCTTTTTACCAAACCATAACAGTACCCCGGTAACGGGCAATGAAGCAATTAATAAACCCGTCAGAAAGGCGAAAACTTTACCCGGCAGACCCAGAACCGCTCCCACATGGATATCATAATTTAAACGCATTATTTTGTCTGCAACAGATGCCTCCCCATAACGGTTCCAGATATGGTCGACCTGAAGTTCTTCCAGGCTATATTGATCGAAATAACGGTAATCAATTTTCCAGTAAGTGGAAGCATCAGGGTTGGCATTGGCAGCAATCGAAGAAAGTGAATCCTCGGGCGGATGAATCTCGATCCATTCAGCATCGGGATAATCGGCCACCATTTTTAACCATACCCGGTCGATGGCGGGCATGCGAGCTGCCTTTTCCCTGCTTATATCAGATTGGGGATTATAATATTCCACAAATTTTTCGCCACCGGATGCCATCGAATACACGGAGGTCCTGAACCATTCAAAACCCCAAACCAGTCCGGTGAGGGCAAAAATCAGGGATAGCAGCAGAATATAAAACCCGGTCACGCTGTGAAGGTCATAATTTTTCCTTCTCCATCCTGCCCTCCACTTTATGGAAAACCTTTGTTTTTTACCGTTTTTATTCCTTGGCCACCACAGGAATAATCCGCTGATCAGCATGATCACAAAGAGCAGGGTTGCCGTTGCAACAACCGGCTGGCCGATATCAGGGGGAAGCCACAAATAAAAATGACCATCCAGTATGATCCTGAAAAAGTCACGGTATTCATTTTTTACCTTAAGGACCTCACCGAGATAGGGATCGACATAAACAAAATAATAATATTCATCCTCAAAATTCCAGTAGATTGCCTTAGCGGACCGGTCGGGTCCTTCATACATGATGGCATGCATTTGTTTATCCGGCAAGGCTTCGTTCGCCGCCCTGATGATCCGGGAGGGAGGAAGAACAGGTGTGTTTCCTGGTTTGACAAACCTGTATGGCTGTGTAAGGTCCTGTATTTCTGCCTGGAAAGCATAGAAACAGCCGGTCAGCGCGATGATAAATACCACAAGACCGGAAATCATGCCAAGCCAGAGATGGATCTTACCGATGATTTTTCTCAGAACCATCGGGATCAGAATGCATATCCGACCGTCAGCCGGAAATTTCGCGGCGGCTCGGTCTGCCAGTAAAACATCTCCCCGTAAGGAGCACCTGAATAAAGATAATCATTCAGAATATTATTCACCATAAGGTTGACGTTGAACCGGTCGGCCTGGTATCCCACTCCTCCATCCAGTCTGAAATAATCTGGCAATGAATTTTCAGTATTGTCAAATATGAACCAGGATGACCTGCCTGCCTGGTACTGGTATCCCAATGAAAACCGGAGTCCATTGAGAATACCCGAACCTATCCTGTAATTCAACCATGTATTCTGAATGTGTTCAGTGGCGCCCGGTACCCTGTTGCCGACTACTTCCGGGTTGGTGTCTTCGGTGATCCTTGCATCCGTATAGGCATAATTGACTACCACCTCCAGGTTCGGTATGATTTCACCACGCACATCCAGCTCAACACCCTTCACCTGCTGCTGGCCCGTCTGTTTGCTGTATATAAATTGTCCGCTCACTGGATCGGGATGCTCAAGATCTGTAACAAGCATATTGTTCTTGGTGATCCTGTATAGTGCCAGTACGGAATTCCATTTTCCGCCGAACCAGTTCTTCTTCAGTCCCCATTCCATATTTTCCCCCGTGATGGGATCAAAATTGTTGCCCTGCCAGTCGGTCCCCGGATTTGCCAGGAATACCTGATCGTACAGGGCATACGTAGATGTGGAAGGAGTGATAGACCAGCTCAAACCCACCCGTGGGGTAAACTTCCCGTCTTCGCTTGATCCGCTGTAGGGATTAATATAATTGTTGGCCGTATAGCGTCCTGCCAGTGTCAGCCGGAATTTATTTTCAAAAAATCCCAGCTCATCCTGGAAGTATATGCCGGTATAACTGTTATTGTATCTTACCCCCCTCTCCCGAACATCTTTCGACCTGTCCCATTCCGGAATTTCAGCTGCAGGGATTAAACCATACCGAGGATGATAGATGTTGAATGCCGAATCCCCCAAAGCTGCTCCCTGGTTCCAGTCCGCATAATAATCCTTATGGCTCATATCCAGTCCGGCCAGAAGCGTATGTGAAATCCCCCCCGTGGTCGTCCTGCCATTGATAAAGATCTGGCCATTCTTATTGAGGCCTATCGCGTCCCAGATGCTGATCCCACGCTGCATCAGGCTGTCATTGGCGGAGGAAATTCCCCATGGCCATAAACTCTGTCCTTCCTGCTCAAAATGAAGGTAAGCAGCCTGGGCAGTAACTTTCCAGTCTTTATCAAACTTATGCTCAAATATGGCGGTGAAATTTCTGTCACGCATATGGCTCGGCTCAAAGTTGGGTTCCGCCGTCGTGAATTCATAAGGAAGGTCGGCATAGGACCTCCGGGAAAATGCATAATTGCTTCCAATGACATTCATTTGTGAATACTGTTCATTGTATTCAAGCGTGATGGAGCTCTGCTCATCGATCAGGTATTTCAACACGGGAGCGATCGAATAACGGTTGTTGTATTCAAAATTCCTGTGAGACCCCTTCAGTTGTCCCATCAGGTTCAAACGGTACATCAGTCTTCCATCCGCAGACAATTTCCCGTCAAGATCCAGTGTCGATCGGTAAGTTTCGAAACTGCCCACAGAAATGGAAAAATCACCTTTTTCAATGCCGGTCGGTTTCTTGGTGACGACGTTGTAAAAACCGCCTGGTTCACCGTTAGCCAGCATGAATCCGGCCGGGCCCTTGACGAATTCGATTCTTTCGACCATACTCATATCCTCCGTAAGCGGGCTCCATGGGCTCAATTGCACATTCATCCCATTCCTGAACGGGGTGATTTGTGAACCCCTCATGTTGATCCTGGCGTAATTATCCCAGTGCTCCACTTTCTGCGCGCCGCTGATGTTCCGCTGAATTCCTTCAAGCATGTCGAATGCCTGCTGATCGCTGATCACACTCCCTGTTATGATCTGGACATTCTGCGGCATTTCAAGCACCGGAGTGGTGATCCGTAAGGTGGGTGACAATTCATCGGCTGTGTATTTTTCCCGGACGGAGGAAATGACCACTTCCCGTAACTGGCGGGTATTTTCCCGTAGGGTAAAATCGACCTGCAGGATCTCTCCTTCCCGGATCGTGACCTCCTGTTCCTGGCTTTCCAGGCCTACGGAAGAAACCCGCAGGAAATATGTTCCCGGATTGACATCCGGAATCTCAAAGTGACCGAATATGTCGGTTGAAACCCCCTTACCGGTACCTTCCAGCCCGATATTGACATATTCGACTGGATGACCATCGGAGGTTTCCACCGTCCCCCTGATGGTCCCTGGCTGGGCCAGCATTATCTGCGGAGCTGAGATAACCATCAGAAAAATGATTGTGTTGAGATTATTCATGTTGAATTCCGTTTTGTTTCAGATACAAAACTCTTATTTAGAATAATTCTAAACAATAGCTTGAAATGGGCATTTTATGAATACCAGCTTATGGGTATGATCTACCAGATTCGTGGTATCGAATCAGGGGACTGTTTTACTCTGGCTGAATTATGCCTACGCTGATTGCATAACGCACAAGTTCGGACGCTGTTCTGATCCCGAGTTTTTTCATGATGTTCTTGCGGTGGGTATGGACGGTATGTATGCTCAGGTAGAGTTTTTCTGCCGTCTCTTTATTGGTGAATCCAACGGCGATCAGCCTGGTAACCTCGATTTCCCGGGGTGAAAGGCTTGTGGGTTCGCAGTTGGCAGGTTTACTTTCTCCATTCCGGCGGAGATGTTCATGAAGGATCATGTCAATGATCCGGTTACAGATGAATTTCTCACCGTTGGAAATGGAATAAACAGCATTCACGATCTCCCGTTCACTGCATGCTCTCGTCACACAACCGTTGACCCCTGATTCGAGAATGCTGTTTATTTCCTGCTGGTCTTTTTCGGAAGATACAACCAGGATCTTAGTGCCGGGACAGTATTCTTTTATGTAGGCAATATCCAGCCTGCTGAAGGATGATTGCTGATCATAATCAATGATGACAAGGTCGTAATGGTTATCCCTTAAACTTTCAATCAATTTTTCCAGGGTTTCAGCTTCATGGATCGTGCTGATCCCTTCCTGGTCAGACAGGATGGTTTTGAGCCCCGCCCTTGCCAGAGTATGGGGATTGGCGTGTAATATGTTAAGGGATGACTTCAAATTTCAAATTATTTAGACTAAATCTAAATAATATCAAAATAAGAGAAAATTTGGCTTTTAACCAATTCCTGTTGCAATTATTTATGTCATGATGAGCATGCCTGAATGAAGGCATGGAATCTCGACTGGCCATTGCCCGCCCTGTCATTCAGGAGGCCTGCCTGCCATAGGTATGGAAGCCCGATAAGCCATTGCCCGCCCTGTCATTCAGGAGGAACTTTGATAAATCAATGCTGTTACATTATTTAATTTACATACCCCATCTGGTTTTCTTCCTGAATGGCATCCCTCAGGTTGAAAACGAACCCGGTTGCACCCTGATAAACGGGAACACCTCTCTCATATTTATTCAACCATGTTTTTATCTGGTCCTGTTTATTTTCATTTCCCCGGCATTTCATTCTACCCTGATCGAATTTACAGGATTGGCCAGCGCAGCTTTTACCGTCTGATAGCTGATGGTCAGCAACGCAATAACCAGTGTGATCAACCCGGAAAAGAGGAAAATATCAAAGCCAATGCCGACATGATAGGCAAAATTTTCCAGCCAGAGATCCATTGCATACCAGGTCACAGGCCAGGCAATCAAACTGGCAATCATCACCAGGACCACCACCTCCCTTGAAAGAAGCGAAAGTATGTTACCAAAAGAGGCACCGAGCACCTTCCGGATCCCAATTTCCTTGAATCGTTGTAACGTACTGAAGGTGACCAGCCCGAAAAGCCCCAGGCTGGCGATTAAGACTGCCAGAATGGCAAATATGCTGAACAACTGTCCCTGCCGCTGTTCGGTGAGGTACAGGTTTCTGTACCGTTCACTCAGGAATTCATACTCGAATGGATATTCGGGCAGGAATGAACGCCAGGCGTTTTCAATATATCCCAATGCGCGGATCATTTCATTCCCGGATATTTTAATGGAAAGCCGGCTGTAGTTATCGGATGGTTTAAATACCACCGGTACGATCGGTTCCCTGAGGGATTCGAAATGAAAATCCCTTACCACGCCGATCACCTGCCCATTCACTCCGCCATACTGAAAATCCCGGCCGAGGATCTCTTCATTGGCAAGACCGATCATCTTAACTGCCGTTTCATTCAGGATAAAGGCCAGGGAATCATCTGAAATAAAAGATTTCGAAAAATTTCTGCCGGCCACAACGGGAATGGAATAGGTATCGAAGAATTCATAATCACACCGGATGTTTTTGATCGTCACGCTGGATTGCTCAAGTGAATCGCCTTTGCGAACACTTGCGCTTCCCTGGGAATCAAGCAATCTTCCAGTGGGGATCCGGCTGGACCTGGATACCTCACCGATAAAAGACTGCGCAGTCAATTCATTATAAAATGCATCATAAGTACCGGAAAGGCCAGTATAATACGGCAGGGTGATCACCTGATCTTTATCATATCCGAGATCACTTTTTTCCAGATAATTGAGTTGCCGGAAAGTGATGGTAGATGCAATGATCAGCATGATGGAGAGGGCAAACTGTATGGCTACAAGGACCTTTCTGAGACTTCCCCTCCCTTTAACTGTACCCCGGCTTCCCTTTACCATCGCAACGGGATTGAATGCCGAGATGACAAAGGCCGGATATATGCCGGCTAAAAAACCGATGAGAACGGAAAACAACAGGATACCCGCATATAAGGTCCAGTTACCGGGGTAAAAAATTTCCAGCGATTTCTGTGTGAAGCCATTCATCCATTCCAGCGCGAAAACGGATATCCCGGTGGCGACGAGCATGGCGAACAAGGCAATGACAACTGACTCGATGGTAAACTGCAGTACAAGCTGGTATTTCTGAGCCCCGGAAACTTTTCTGATCCCCACCTCCCTGCTTCTTTTTGATGCCCGGGCCGTGGATAAATTGATGAAATTAAAACAGGCGATAAGCAGAATAAACGAGCCTATGACCCCAAGCATATACACATTGGTAATGCTTCCATTGGCCTCTTCTTCTGAATCCAGGTGGGAATGCAAATGTATGTCCGTTAACTTCTGCAGGTAAAGTCTTGTCCAGGTCGATGGCATCGGATCATCGCCTTCCATATTCCTTCCCATATGCTTGTCAAGAAAATCAGGAAACCTTGAAGCAACCTGCCCCGGATCGAAGGGCTCCCTGGCAAGCACAAATGTCCCGAAAGAATTATTGCCCCAGTTCCTTTCAAGCCCTTCCCTGCCATAGATATCGGGATCATTCAGTGTGGCAAAGGATATGAACATTTCAGGATGCCAGAAAGATTCATCCGGAAAATCCTCGAAAACACCAGTTATTTCAGCATCCCAGGTATTGTATATCTTCAGGCGTTTTCCCATGGGACTTTCAGCGCCAAATAATCTTTCAGCTGTTTTCCCGGAAATGATCAGTTTGTATGGCTCATCAAAATTATTCAGCGGGTTCCCCTGCGTGATATTGATGTTGAATATGTTGAAAAGGGATGGTTCGGCCACATAGCCCTGGTCGATATAGAATGAAACCGGTTGTTCCGCCGTTTGCTGATAAGTTGCCGGAATACGTGTCTGCAATGTCCTGGCCACCTCCTCGAATTCAGGGAAGTCATTTTTCAACAATGGGCCAAAAGGAGGGGCAAGATGGCCCAGGTGCAGGTTGACGGATTTATCAGGAGAAAGGAAATCACGGGTGATCCGGTAGATCCTTTCCGAATTTTGATGATACCTGTCATAGCTTATTTCATTGTCGATATAAAGGTAAATGAGCAGGCAACAGGTGATGGCAATGGCCAGGCCGGAAACGTTGATAAGCGAAAAAGATAAGTGCTTGAGCAGGTTCCGTATAGCAATTTTGACGTAGTTGTTCAGCATATCAATGCTGTCAACAAAAAATCTGCCAGTGCCGGAAACCCGCATGGATGGCCCGTTCAAGAGTCCCCCCGGATCGGTAATGTCCGGTTCTGAACAACAGGTGGCCAGTACTGGACAGCTTACCTGCCTGCTTAGAGCTGTCGTTCAGCAGGAATTCTGATACATCATGGCAGAATAAATCAACACCGGTCCTTCCCTCTCGGATGGCGCGAGTCTCCCGACGCGTGCCTTTAAAAATCTGCTATTTCGTTCGAGGCGTGGCATTCCCGAGAAATGAATTCCAGAGATGAAATTGCACAGGTCCGGCCCCGATAAAGATCGAGGTACGCTTGTTTTTCAAAGGGATGGGCAAGCATTCCGATGCCCAGGAAGTGATCCGCTAAATTTTCCCCGGCATCACATACGGCTCGCGATACTCCCTGGTCAGGAATCCGTCAGCCTCCCTGTCCTGTACGAATTCTTCCTTATTCCCGTCAAAAACCAGTTTCCGGCCCGTCCGGTAGGCGATATTCCCCAGATGCATCATGGAAGTCGACAGGTGGGCTGTTTCGATATCAGCCCTCAGATCCTGCCATTTACGGCTCCTCATGCAATCCAGGAAATTCACGAAATGGAATTCAATGCCTGCATTTTCCCACTCATCCGGTGCAAAATCCGATTTTTTCTTTGAAGGTCCAGGTTCATTTTTCGGACCGGAATAAACTTCATAACCATCTCCCGCCAGGTGCATCCATCCTTTTGAACCGTAAAAAAAACAGGCTGTGGATTTTCCTTCTTCATAATTCGTGAACAGGCTCCTCACCTCCACTTCCATGATCTTCCCGTCACCGAATTCAAGGGTTCCCACCTGCAGGTTGGGGATCTCCTGGTCCGAATCCCAGACATAAAATCCGCCACTGCAGCTGATCTTTTCGGGATAAACATCCTTCTTCATACCCCATCGTACCATATCCATCATATGCACCCCGTTATTCCCGAGTTCAGAGGTGCTGGTATCCCAGTACCAGTGCCAGTTATAATGAAAATGGTTTTCATTAAAAGGGATCATGGGTGCCGGACCCCGGTAAAGGTCCCAGTTTACGCCGGCAGGCACCTCACTGTCCGCCACCCGTCCGATACTTGGCCGGTGGCCGAAAATCACTCCACGGCCCATATAGACCTCCCCGATGATCCCGTCATGGATAAGCTGGATGGCTTCCATGACCAGCCTGTTGCTCCGGTATTGTGTCCCTGCCTGGATCACCCGGTTATATTTTCGGGCTGCCTGAACCATTTTTCTGCCTTCTTCCACCGTATAGGATACAGGCTTTTCCAGGTATACATCCTTACCGGCCTGGCATGACCAGATGGTCTGCAATGCGTGCCAGTGGTCCGGCGTGGCAATGGCAATTGCATCGATCTCCTTATTGTCAAGCAGTTCCCTGAAATCCACAACCGTGGCTGGTTTATCCCCGCCAAGCTTCTCAATATCCGCAACCGCCTGAGGAAAGAGGTTTTCATCAACATCACAGATCGCAGCTACCCTTGAATTATTGATCCTGGTGAAATTTGCCGTATGTCCTGTCCCCCCGTAATAAAATCCGCCGCGGCTTCTGATCCCCGCAACGGCTACGTTGATCGTTTCATTCGGTTTGTTTTTAGCATAACCCCTGATATAGGCAGGTGCTCCGGCTGCTACGCCCACTGAAGCTGCCACTGATTTTTTAATAAATCCACGTCGGTCTATAGATTCCATTTTATCTGAATTTTGTCCATGATGTATTGTGCAATCAAATTAGGTTATTAAAGCCAGAACTTCAACTTTTTGATCAGGAAGAAGAGGAAGGAACGACAAAATGATGAATGAACACCAGCTGGCTGCCGGCATGGCACAGTCGGCGTTCACGGCATTTCCGCCCTGCATGAAGATCCTGACTCCGGCAGCAGTTGCCAGGGGTTTACCGGTAATTGCCATCCAGTGTTTCCCGTGCAGTACAGGTTTCCGGTTCCGCCGGGCCTGGGAGGCAAAAATCAGAACGTAGAAGAAGAAGAATACGAATAAAGTGTGCTTCATCCTTGAAAGATTTCGGAGATTTTCCAACCGGATTTTTAAACATAGTACTTTCATGCCTGAAAGTAAAAAGGGAGGTAGAAAAGGTTATTCAGAAAATTAAGATAAGAAGTGTTGGATTTACCTATAAAAGACATTTGACTTTTGCTATATTTTTGTAATTTGGTATTTATTTCGGGAAAATGCACCTCTGATTTTCCGTGACTAACGCCCCGTGTATGGAAGGACATCACTTAACATTAAGATCCAGCCAGGTACGGTTCTGGGCTGTATTTTCGTCCCTGATATTCAAGGGCCATGGAAGCAGCATTTAAGGCGATGCATATGGCAGAACGGTCCCATAGCCCGCCATGATAAATAAATTATCATTTAGGTCAGTTGCGCCTGAATATCTCTCCTTACAGAATATGAATTAAGAATAAAGGTAACATAAAAGCGATCATCATGGATCAATGGAATAAATTAAAAAAAGGCGTTAAAAAAGTTGCCGGTGTGATGAATAAAACAGCCAATGATATTGGCGACATTTCCGGGGGGACGGTTGAAACGGCAGGAATTTTATTTTATGATGGTCTGGCCCGGATTGGGAATAAAACTGGAGGAAAACCTTTTTTCCTTTGGCTGGGAAGTATTATCAAGGGTATTTCCGACATCATTGGATCGGCCATAAAAGGTTTATTCAACATCGCCGGAGGCGCTTTAGGCGGATCTTTTAAGATCCTTGGTGGAATCATAACCATCCAGCCAGGAATAATATCTGAAGGATTTATTGACATCATCTCACCTTTCGCGGGGACCCTAATCTTGGCCGTAGGAAAAACATTCGCTGCTTTTCAATCATTTTTCTTTCTCCAGGCATTTGAAAGAAGGTTGAATGAACAGGAAGAAAACCGGCTGAAGAAAGTATTTAAATATTCATTGTGGTATTACCGGATCCGGATTGTTGAAGGGAGGTCTGGATTGTTCGGCCTTAACTCCCGTGCCTTTGCCTTGGGAAATACGATCTATATAAAAAATAGAAATCCCTCTATCGACCTGTTGATACATGAATGCACGCATGTGTGGCAAAACCAGAACCTTGGGGTCAGGTATTCCAGCGATGCCCTGGGTGCTCAATTATTCGTCAGGGATGCGTATAACTGGGAACGGGAAATAAATGTGAGGAGAAAGAAGGATTGGAGGGAATTCAATATGGAATCCCAGGCCAAGTTTCTTGAAGATCTTTGGAACGAAGGGCGGAAAGCCATCTCTTCAGGAAGAGATATCAATGGAAACGGCGCCTTTTTTGAGGTTGATTGGGATACCGGTACGGGATCATTTGCCAGACCAGGTAGTATCTATACATCCATCGCCAGGGAAGCCATATTATCGGTCATGAAAGGATCATGGTTGCGGCGAATTTAGAAGGGGTAATCCTGGGGCATGGATCGTACGGTTGCGAAAGGAGTTGAAGGGATGATATTTGCCTGCCGGTCACAGGACCAGCAGAAGAGGGATAATTGATATATTAGTACAAATAATTGTCGCCCCATACCTGGCCCTTTTATCTTCCCTTATGTTTTTGTAAACTTGCTGTATGCTCAACAATCCTGAATTCTTTCGAACCTTACCTTATGTTGAATACGGCAGTCGGAGGCAGCTGGCCCGGTGATCCCGATTCAACCACCGTTTTTCCCCAATTCCATGACATTGATTATGTGAAGGTTTTTCAGAGAAAGAAAAGATAATCAAGATGATCTGAATTGTCTGGATCCGGTAAACCGGGAAGCAGGCAGCTTGAATCCATCTTTACATTGTTGGATACGTGAAAACAGTTTCCGGTGAACCATCTGCTTATAAATCCAGGATCTGAATTTATTTTTTAAGTATGTCGAACCTGAAATTTGCATCGATTTCTCCGGAACCTGTTTTTTTACGCCGGGCAAGCCATGTAAGGGTTTGTCCGCCGAACCACCGGACGCGCTTCCAGACCAGGCTGATACCGGTACCGGTCCGGGGGATCTCCTCTTCATAAACAAATAATGGATCGGGTCGTTCGTTTTCAGGCTTTCCGCTGTACCCAAATCTGAAATAGTAGCCTGGCGTTTGAATAATTTATCTGCTAATTCTGTTTGGCTTAATCCCTCTTCTTCCCGGCTTATCTTAAATTTCTTCCTTCTATAACCTATGAAAGTGGGCCCGGTAGGATTCGAACCTACGACCGAGCGGTTATGAGCCGCCTGCTCTGCCGCTGAGCTACGGGCCCGCGTGTTTTTGCTGATAAATTATAC
>JAGTVG010000029.1 GCA_018224645.1 Cyclobacteriaceae bacterium | reverse complement strand
TCGGATCCAATGAAAATGAAGAGGGTATTATCCTCAAGCCCATTATCAATCAACGCCTTCCTGATCTCACCCACCGACCAGTCAAGTTCCATCATCACATCACCATATAATCCCGTTCCGGATTTGCCGCTGAATTTTTCGCTGCAGAAAATGGGCACATGAGGCATGGAATGGGGTACATAAAGGAAGAAAGGTTCGTCTTTATGCCTGTTGATGAAATCGACCGCATGTTCGGTATACCAGGTGGTCAGCATTTTCTGATCTTCCTGCGTCACTGTATCGATGACGATCTCACCGTTTTCCCAGTACTGAAGGGGCCATTGACTCCAGTACTCCGGATTTTCAGGATGATGTAACCACATATCGTTGGAATACATCAGCCCACAGGATTCATCGAATCCCCGGTCATGAATTCTGCGGCCTTCCTGGTCCCCAAGATGCCATTTCCCGAAACAGGCAGTTGCATATCCATTGTTTTTCAAAACTTCTCCGATAGTTGCAAATTGAGGATCGAGTCCGGGCTGACGGGGTCCATGTGCACCAAATACTTTAGTCCTTCCGGGATAACAGCCGGTCATCAGCGCCGCACGGGAAGCCGAGCATACTGCCTGGGGAACATAGAAACTGTAAAAGCTGCAACCTTCCTGTGCCAGGGTACTTATGCTGGGCGTTGGATACCGGGTCTGGCCAAAGGGCTGAAAATCATCAAAGGCCCCGTCATCCAGGAATATCAATACCACATTGGGTTTGTCCGTTTGTCGGTCATTTTCCTGTTGACTGCAGGAATTTGTGATCAATAATAAAACAATGAATATCAACCTGTAATGGTGTATATAATTTAAAAAAGTATTCATGTGCGATTCTCTTTTTTTGTTTCTAAAGTAATAATTTCAGAACTATTTCGCCATTCAACCATCAAGAATCTAGTTGAAATATGGTCTTGCCGATATGTTACACGTTTAAACCAGTTTCGTATTACCTCCTCCCCTTTCAAGTTGTATATCCAATGTCCTTTGATTGGTTTGCCATGCGCCATCGGTAAAATCAGGCACATTGACAAAAGCCCGGTTTTTAACCGACCATATGCTCAGTGGAGTTAATGCACTCGATGTGGCGGCCTGATAAACATCCATATCAACCGGCAAACCATTTCGTAAACAATCAATCAATCTCCAGTCAACAGGACTTGTCTCATAATATGAATGGCCGCTTTTATCCAGTTGCTTAGCCTGGCTTGTCATTTCATCAAACCTTTTGTTCATTTCGGGAGAATACTTTTCCATCAAATCATTGAATTCTTCATCGGATATCCACTCATAGTGTCCCCATCCCGTATGGTTCTGATCAGTTGAAATCCTGTCGGGGCTTGAATGATAGAGTGCTTTTGTTCCACTCAATAACCGTCTGCCCCTGGGTCTGGGAGAGGTAACATCATGATTCAAAACAATGGTCCTGCCCTTGACGGTCTTAATCGTTGTCACATTCATATTTCCCCTGAAATCCCTGTCCACATATTCATTCCAGAAATCATCTTCCTCAGCCAGTCTTTTAGCGGTTTTATTCATCAGGAAATCATCACTGGAGATCGAACAGCAGTAATCCATCCGGTCGCCATAATTAATATCCATCAATTGCATGATGGGGACGATCCCATGATTTGGATAGAGATTACCATTCTTGCCAATATTGGCCTTCAACCGCCACATGTTATGATACATGTCCTTATCGAAAAGGTAAAATTCAAGAAGTGTATGGATATAACACCCTTCTCCATGGATCAGTTCTCCGAAAAAGCCTTCCCTTGCCATATTCAAAATGACTGCGGCAGTTCCTCCCATGCAGCTACCCGACATCTGAACACAATGTTTCCGGGTGCGTTCCGAAGTCTCCACAAGCTGCCAGCATTCTTCCATGGTTGTGGCGGCAGGCAACTCCGTATAGGCATGTTTATCATTTTCCATGGCATAAACGCACATGGGTGTATGCAAATGCCAGGGAGTGACAATGGCGATCAGATCCAGATCATTCCTCTCGACCATCTTTTTCCATTCATCCTCATGTCCGGAATAAAAGTCAGGTTTATGCCCCAGGTGCTTGATATTGTCTGCAGACCGCTGAACCCGGTCTGGTTCCAGATCACACAATGCCCTGATCTCGACGCCTTCAATACCCGCCAGCCTTCGTACAGTGCCTGTTCCGCGGTTTCCCAGACCGACTATCCCGATACGGACAACGTCCAGTTTGGGAGCCGCATATCCTGACATATTAAATTTCTGCCGGTAGGTTTGCGGAAAAGGATCAGAACTTTCCGGCTGCGAATTGCAGGCAGCCAGGCTGACGCCTACGAAGCCTGCTCCGGTAATACCGGTTTTCTTTAAAAAGTCTCTACGTGAATTTTTCATGATATGTTATTTTCATCTGTTCAATATTCGCCCTTATACATATTGAGTATTTTCAGGGCATTCTCAGGAGAAAAAAAGATATAAAATCTTTCCTTCGAAACTTTATGCGATACTTCTAAATGCTCTTTATAAAGATCATCTTTTGAATGGCCATCCAGTCCGACACATATCCATACACCTGCCTTATCCATTTCTTTAAGATACTTTTCGGTATTTTCAAGGCGTCTTAAATGATTATGAATATCAATGACCGGGAACTTTGGTATTACAACTCTCGTTTCCTTTACAACCAGCTGGCTTTCCGGTTTCCAGTACACGAGCTTTAAATCGCCCAGTTTCTGACCTGCTACAGGCAGGGACATCAAGATTGAAAACAATATCAGTATTTGCCTTCGACCATTCATTTCTTTCATATTCGTTTGGATTAAAGTTAAAAACATAATCATTAAAAAGTTGCAGGACTATTTAAACCTGGAAGACCAATGTACGGTTTCTTTCTGTCCCTTTATAGCTATTTCAAGTATGTTTCCCTTTTGTTCATTTAACAATACTTTTCCGTTGGTTTTAATCCCCGCAAAAGAAACATTTAGCCTTAAAGTCACACCTGTTAAAATATATTTGTTCACGTAAGCCATTCAAAAATCACCCATATTTACTCGAATGAAATATTGGGATTCATGGCGATACCCAGATTATTCAGGAAATTACTGATGATCCTGCTGGTATGATCGGTTACTTTTTCCAAACCCGTCTTCCAGTCGACCTGATCAATGATTATTTCTCCGTTCCCGGCAGGAATCATTGCATATACCGCAGGTGTTG
>JAGTVG010000028.1 GCA_018224645.1 Cyclobacteriaceae bacterium | reverse complement strand
TTTCATGGAATTTTTATGTTAAAAAATTAAATATTGGATTTTTAAATTTAATGGATTTTGGATAATCAAGGGGGAAATTCTTCAAAAAAATCAGGAAAATAATTGTACTCCAAAGAATATTTCGAGGATTGTTACAACGAAAGTAACTGCAAGTACTGCCGGGGCGATGAACTGCAGGCAGAAACCAACATATTTCGATAACCATGAGCTACTGAAATTTTCACTTCCGTGGTTGAGTTCCTGGAACAGTTTTTTCCTTTTCCATACATAAACGGTAAACAGGGAAGTGAGTAATCCGACAAAGGGGAGCAAGGTATTCGAGGAAACATCTGTCAGAAATGTCATAAAGTCAATGGGAACTTCAGACCCGTAATAAGTGATGAACTGAGTGAAATACGCTGAATATCCGCTGCCCAGGAGGGATGGAATTGAAAGCAGGAAAACGATCCCGGCTGCGATCCACACAGCGTTATCACGTTTGATCTCATGCTGGTCAACGAGGTAGGAAACCGGGAGTTCCAGCAGGGAAATGATGGAGGTAATGGCGGCAAAAGCAAGCAGCAGGAAGAACAAGGATCCGATAAAGATCCCCCAGCCCGGTGCCATGGTGGCGAAAATTCCCGGCATGGTGATAAAAATCAATCCGGCCCCCCCATCCGTACTGAGATTCTGTGAAAATACGATGGGAAATATCATTAATCCAGCCAGGAATGCGATGGCAATATCGGCCAGGGTGATTACCGCACCGGAAAATACGATGTCCTCCTTCTTTTTAAGGTAACTTCCATAAGTGATCAGGATCCCCATGCCGAGGGATAAGGAAAAAAATGCCTGGCCGAGGGCCCTGTAGATCACTTCAACATTGATCCTGGAAAAATCGGGTACGAGATAAAATTTTATGCCTTCCAACGCATTGTCAAGGGTGAGCGAATAGGTGATCAGAAAAAACAGGATGAATATCAGCACAGGCATGAGGATTTTGCTGGCTTTCTCAATACCCCTAGTCACCCCTCTGGAGACGATGAAAGCAACCACGGCCAGAATGAATAGTGAATACCCGCCAATCATCTCGATGTCCTGTATAAATTCGGAAAACTGATCACCCACCCTGAAATTTCCAAGAAGCATTTCAACAAAATATCCGAAAACCCAGGCAGTCACGATGGTGTAGAACGAAAGGATCAGAACACCGGCCAGAACGCCGAGGATCCCCATGAATGTCCATTTTGGATGATGGATGGCTTTAAATGCACCGACCGGACTTTTTTGGGCGTTCCTGCCAATGGCAATTTCCGTGATGAGCAGTGGATAACAGAGGACAAAACAGAACAACAGGTAAAGCAGGAGAAAAGCGGCACCGCCATTCTTGCCCACCTCAAAAGGAAACTTCCAGATATTCCCAAGGCCGACTGCACTTCCTGCTGCAGCCGCAATAAAGCCGAATTTGGATGAAAATTTGTTTCTTGTGCTCACCATGTAACCGTATTTGTCGATTTATGCGGAAAGAACATTCAGGCTGATGGTTTCATTTAAAAAAATGAATACCAAGAAAGGTTTCAAATATGGTAATAATAAATATCATACCCAAAATGAGCGGAGCTATGTACTGCAGGCAGAACCCGACATACCTGGCCGTCCAGGATTTCAGGAACGATTCACGGCCATAGGATAATTCCCTGAAAAGTTTTCTTCTCTTCCATACATACACCGAAAACACAGCAATGCTGAGACCTCCGAATGGCAGGAGGGTATTTGAGGATAGATCGGCAATGAAGGTCATAAAGTCCGTTGGGTTTTCCGCCCCCAGATAAGTAATAAAATTTGTAAAAAACGGAGAATAACCGTTGCCAACAAGGGAAGGAATACCGATCAGAAATATGATGAAGGCTGAAATCCACACGGCATATTCACGTTTCATATCGTGCTGGTCAACCAGGTAGGAAACCGGCAACTCCATCAATGAAATGGTTGAGGTTAATGCCGCAAAAGACAACAGCAGGAAGAACAGCGAGCCGACAATGATCCCAAGAACCGGTCCCAGGTTGGCAAACATACCGGGAAGGGTGATGAATATCAGCCCGGTGCCACCTTCCGTACTCAGGCCCTGTGAAAAAATGAATGGAAAGATCATCAGGCCTGCCAGAAATGCAATGGAAACATCGGCCAGGGTTACGATAAAGCCGGAAAATACGATATCTTCATGTTTTTTCAGATAACTCCCGTAGGTGATGAGCGCTCCCATGCCTAATGACAATGAAAAAAAGGCTTGTCCAAGCGCACTGTAGATTACTTCGACCGTCAATTTCGATGGGTCCGGGATCAGGTAGAATTTCAACCCTTCGGCTGCATTATCCAGTGTAAAAGCATAGATCACCAGGCCAAGAATAATGACGAGCAGGGTGGGCATCATGATCTTACTTGCTTTTTCAATCCCTTGGGTCACCCCCTTCGATACGATAAAGGCAGTTACGGCTATAAAAAAAAGTGAATATCCTCCGACCGTCCTGATATCCTTCACGTATTCTGAAAAATTGTCCCCGATAGCAAAATTTCCCAGCAACATTTCAACAAAATAACCGAAAACCCAGCCGGAAACAACATTATAGAAGGAGAGGATCAGGATGCCGCATAAAACGCTTAGAAACCCGATAAAGGTCCAGTTGGGATGTTTCATGGCCCTGAAAGCACCTACCGGGTTTTTCTGCGCCCTTCTTCCGATAGCGATCTCAGTGATCAGAAGCGGATAACAAAGGACAAAACAGAAGACCAGGTATACGACAAGGAATGCAGCCCCTCCGCCCTTGCCAACTTCAAAGGGAAATCTCCAGATATTCCCTAATCCAACCGCACTACCGGCTGCTGCAGCGATAAAACCGAATTTATTGGTGAATTTATTCCGATTGCTTACCATCAGGTTATGAATATTTTACACAATTCAGCTATTCTTTAAAAAATTTCAAATAAAATACATTTAGAATTATCAAACAAATGAATGAAACGGATTATATCAGCGAATTATTAATCCACCAGGCAACCCGGTCGAAGTAATGTGATGGTGAAAGTCTCCCCGGCCCTTGTAGAAGATGAAGAATTTTATTCCAAATCAGTTAAATGGCATTATTATTGATTATTTTTGTCTTTTAGAGAAATTAAGAAAGTAAAAACCCGCTGGTGCACACAGAAGTGAATCCCCAAAAGGACAGTAGAACAAGAATGAATTTTAACGAATTTGGATTGAATGAACAATTGCTGGAAGCAATTTCATATATGAATTTCAGCGAAGCCACCCCCGTACAGGAAAAGGCAATCCCGCTGATCATGAATGGACAGGACCTGATTGCCTGTGCCCAGACCGGTACCGGTAAAACCGCTGCATTTGTTTTACCCATTCTGAACAAAATGACATCAGAAAACACCCATGGGATCAATACGCTGATCATTGTTCCCACCAGGGAACTTGCGCTGCAAATTGACCAGCAGATCCAGGGTCTTTCGTATTTTACCTCCATCAATGTTTTATCCATTTACGGCGGGGGAAATGGGGAAGACTGGGAAACGGAAAAAAAAGTGCTGACACAGGGTGCGGACATCATTGTCGCCACTCCGGGTAAATTAATCTCCCATTTAAAGATGGGTTATGTCAAGTTTGACAAACTCAAGCACCTGATCCTGGATGAAGCGGATAAAATGCTCGACATGGGCTTTTATGAGGATATCAAAAATATCATTTCATTTATCCCGGAGCAACGACAGACCCTGATGTTCAGTGCAACCATGCCTCCGAAGATCAGGAAACTGGCTGAACAGATTCTGAAGCAGCCATCAGAGATTAACATTGCCATGTCCAAACCGGCTGAAGGAGTGAAGCAGGGTGCATTCGTTCTGTATGAAAACCAGAAGATGCCTTTGCTGAAGTCGCTGATCAAGTCCAATGATAAATTTCAGCGGATCCTCGTTTTCAGTTCAACAAAAATAAAGGTGCGTGAAATTGCCCGGAACCTGGACCGCAGATCCGACAGCATCGACAGCATCTCCTCCGACCTGGATCAGAAAGAAAGGGAAGAGGTACTGGGAAATTTCAAGTCCAAAAAAACGAGGGTATTGATCGCCACGGATATTCTGAGCCGTGGAATCGATATAAAGGACATCGATCTGATCATTAATTATGATGTCCCCCACGACGCCGAGGATTATGTTCACCGGGTAGGACGTACCGCCAGGGCTAAAGCCAATGGCCTTGCCCTGACCTTCATCAATGACAGGGAAATCGGTAAGTTTAAAAGGATAGAAAAACTGATCGAAAGGGAAGTCCAGAAGATCCCCCTGCCTGAAAAGCTGGGCCAGGGGCCGGAATATAAATACTCTACCAGACCTGAAAGCCTGGGAAAGAAAAATTATTTCAAAAAAGGAAAAACAGTAAAAAGAAGATAAGGTCAGGTCCCGGATTTTTTCATTGATCGGTTCCCGTGACTGCCTGCCGTACCCTTACTTCTGCAGAAAAATACCCGATTTTTCCGGAAAAACATTCCCATGATATTGGCTCTGTTCAGGGCAGCTTTCCACTGACCTGCAGCAAAAAAATAATTCTGAGAAATCTCATAACTCCCGCCGGATTATTCCGTTAATCCATCTGCTAAATATACGTATATGTCGACAATACTCACGGTTTGGTTTATGTTGTCCCTGGTGATTGCATTTTGGGGAAGTACAAGGGAAATTGGATTTATCGGTGCGATGATAGTCAGTGTACTGCTTTCTCCGCTGGCCGGATTGGTGTTTGTTCTACTATCTCCACGAAAAATGAAAAAGTTGAAGATCTAAAGTATTTTGATATTAAAATACGCGGATCATTAGGAGCATGTATCCTTCTAAAAGGGCAGGATACATGTTCCTTTTCTATATTTCACCTGGAAACGTTGACACGGATTTTACATTGCCCTGTTTATTCATTATATTAAAGAAACCCTCCGGAGAATTCGGTAAAAGTATAAATCTCTTCATAACGTTTATCCTGTTCCGGAGGGTTTTTAAATCAAATGTCTGTTCAACTGCCGGGACCAGGTTTCAATTGTTTTCATGATCATAACGCAGGTACACCGGCCTAAATAATCATTTCAGGGTAAGATCCTCCTGTATATAAAAATAGATCAAGGTATAAATCAGGATTCCCCGGAATCAGGTATATGCCTGAAAACGGCGACTTTCTCACAGGCATATTGTTTTCAGCCCGGGAATCATGTTGAATCAATAACGATTTATTTACTTATCCTGTCTGATTCGAAAACAACCTCCCCACGCGGCCAGTCAATATCGGCCTGATCTTCGGCTGTTATAAATATCCTTCTGGGTTTATAGGAAGTGACTGTCTCGAGAGACGCTTTCTTTGAACCGCCGGCGGTAAGCTGACCCAAATTCTGACTGGTGTTATTTTCAGACTCCAGCCAGACCACATAGACGTTCCTGGATGGATTAAGCCTTCCGGGATCAGCCAGATGCTCAGCTTCCAGTTTGATATTGTAATTGTTGTTTTTATCTTCCTTGACTTTCGCGCTAACCTCAGCAGCCGGAAGTGCGCTTGAGGAAGGGAAATCAATTTTAGAACTGCAGGATCCGGCAAGGAATAAAAGCATTCCCACCGCATATCCAAGAAACTTGTTGCTAATGACCGTTTTTTTCATTTTCAATATAATTTTAAAGTTTAACATAAGTTTTTTGTCTCCATTCCTTATGTTTCCTCACTTCGGTACATGCTTCCAGGTTTGAAAAATAATTACTTCAGTTCAATATGGGGATATTCAGCTTATTCTCAACATACTGAAAATAATAGAATAGTTCCCTGCTCACCTCCATACCATAATCTTCATTCGTGTCATAATTAATGGTGGAAGTAAAAAATCTTCCATACTGAGATGAAGTGGCCTTATAATTCCAGGCCTGTACATACCGGTCGTTCCATGTATCGTAAAATTGATATGATCGATCTTTGGCCAGGTTCCATTGGGTCATAAACCAGGTATTGAATCCTGGATCCAATATCTCGATTTCATATTCTGTTTTATCTTCCTCGGGAGTGATCACATTGCTATCCGTTATCTGGATCGGAGGCTGTACGCTTGAACAACCCCATAACATCCATGCCATAATTAATAAAATCCACACATTCCTCATAATATTGCATTTTTAACAACCCTTAATTTTATATAACGAATCTAACCCTGTAATGTTTATCGGGACATTTTAACTGCCATGTAAGGAAGCTCCGAAGCCTTAGGGTTGAGGCTTATTGTCAAAGGAATTAATTATCGGTTAATGATCTTTCTGAGCCTGACCAGGTTTAATCCATCCGGTGTCTGCAATTTCCTGAACACTGTGTATCCGGATTTAATATAAAGACTGATGGCCGGGATATTTTTCTCCGCCGTACCCACATATATGCTTCGGATTTCGGGTTCCATCTCTTCCAGGGCCTTTAACATGGATTTAGCAATCCCTGACCCGAAAAATTCAGGTTTAACCACCAGTCTGCAGATTGTCAGGTTTTCTCCAGCCTTTTCGTAACTGATTACACCGGCAAGCTCATTCTCTCTCAAATACCCAATGAATATTTCGTTTGTTGACTGTATTTCAGGGACTCCCTCGGCCATATAGGGGATCTTATCGTAATCGATCAATCGGGCTTCGACGCGATAAGACTCCTGCTGTAATTCTTTAATTTTTGCGGCGACACATGGATTCTGATGCTTTAAATGGAAGATCATCACTGATTTTTTTTATAACTTAGATTAGAGATCAGGATCATATTTTCTCTATCTTTTGTTTTCCCCACGACGCTTCCTGTAAACCGATGCTATGACAATCCGTAATTCTCCGAAATTTCCAGAAATCCATTTTCCGGTTTCTGGCAGCATACTATCCCGCCTGATCATACGCTTTTTTAAGCCAGTCTATTACGCTGGAATCAATATCTTCCAGGCTTGCTGTCCTGACCCGGTGCGTACACATTACATTAAAGCTGCCGGAGGATTCGAGCCTGCCGTCCGGGTTTTCTCCTTTGAGGTTTAGACCAATATCCAGTCTGGTCCTGGTGGAAGGTTGAATAAGAGCAAACTGTCGTTTTCTCCTCAGGCTGACATAGGCATTTTTGGGAGCTATTTCAATATCATTTCCGAATTCCTTCACCACGGCAATGATATTTTCATAAATCATCCTGAGATTATCCTTGTTTTTGTATTGTTTCTCAACAAGCTGGTGCGAATCACCGGCTGATGCAGCATCCGATCCCTTGAATTTATGGGCAACCATGTTGGCAAATCCATGGGTGAAACTATACTCGCTTTTGAGGAATTTTACGATTTCCCCGTGTTTGTTCAATCCTGATTTTCTGACAACGTCGATCCATGTTTCAAGAGGTTTTCCTGTATTTTTTCTGATATTTTCGATCATGGACTGTTCGGCTTCTTTAATGTTGCTCATAAAGATGTACTTAAGTAGCTAAATTTCACGCACAAAATAAAATACCCATAGGGGATTCAATATATAAAAAAAAATTCCATAAGGGAAAGGATAGACCGGGTAAATTTCCAAATGCAAATACCCCTGACTTTTTCAGCAATGAATTGGCAGGAAAAGCAGTAAATATGGATTTTTTTTGCTTCTCTGACCGAAATTGAGTCTTTTTGTAACATAGCCTTTAATAAAAACTGATTATGGCGCTCATGGAATGCTTGCATAATCACCTGGTCGAAACTGGCTTTAATGCATTTTATAGATATTGCAATTTTCATATTGTATATCCTTGCCATGCTTGGCGTTGGGTATTACTTTATGAAAAAAAATAAAAATAAATCGGACTACTACGTGGGGGGACGCAGCATGTCCAGTGGTCACATCGGATTGTCAGTGGTGGCCACAGATGTCGGAGGTGGATTCTCAATCGGACTGGGTGGCTTGGGCTTTACAATCGGTGTATCGGGATCATGGATGTTGCTGACCGGTTTGATCGGAGCATGGCTGAGTGCCGTACTGCTGATTCCTAAGGTATATAAACTTTCAACCGATCATCAGTTGTTTACCTTCCCGCAGATTTTCGAACATTTCTACAATAAAAAAGTAGCCCTTACCGCCGCCCTGATTTCACTGATCGGGTATACCGGATTTACAAGTTCCCAGCTCCTTGCCGGTGCCAAACTTGCCGCGGCCACATTTTCAGATCTGAATATCAGTCATGCCCTTCTGCTGATGGGTTCAATAGCGGTCATTTACACTGTCATGGGTGGATTAAAAGCCGTGATTTACACCGATACGATCCAGTGGATCATTCTGATGGGGGGATTGATTTTCATCGGCATACCCATGGGATATCTTGCCATCGGCGGCATGGAGGGAATCAGAAACACCCTGAGACCGGAATTTATTGCCCTTGACAACATTTCCGGTATCACATTCATCAACTGGATGGTAACCATTATTCCCATCTGGTTTGTCGGGATGACCTTATACCAGCGGATTTACGCCTGTAAGGATAAAAAAACCGCACAAAAAGCTTGGTTTATCGCCGGTTTATTTGAATATCCGGTGATGGCTTTTATGGGGGTCCTCCTAGGCATGTTTGCCAGGGTGGCCCTGATGAAAGGCATGTTCGCGGCAGAGGGATATACGACCCTGCAGGGCCTGGACATTGAGATGGGGTTGCCAATGCTTTTAAAAACCGTACTTCCATTCGGGCTCATGGGGCTTTTTATGTCGGCCTATTTTTCCGCGATTCTTTCCACAGCCGACAGTTGCCTGATGGCAGCCTCCGGGAATGCGGTATCGGATATCTTTGGCCGTTTCATTAAGTTGAATGAAAAGCAGGAACTTGGATTTTCCCAGGTAGCCACAGGGGTGATCGGAATCCTGGCCATTTCCATCGCTGCATCGATGGAAAATGTCCTTGAAATAATGCTTTTATCCTATTCATTCATGGTATCGGGTCTGTTTATCCCCATTATTACCGGGATGTTCCTAAAAAAACCTGATGCACCCGCTGCCATGGCTGCCATGCTGGGTGGAGGGATATTCACCTTAGTTTTAACTGTTTTGGAAATTTCATTGCCGTTTGGCCTGGATCCCATTATTTTTGGATTATCCGCTTCATTGATTATTTATCTTTCCATCTGGTTGTTACCTTATGAAAAAATAAAACTGGTTCAAATCTTCAGAATAAATAAATAAGCCAACATGAAAATTGATATTGAATTATATGAGAAAAAGACCCGGGATAAATTCACGGAAGAAGAAATTGCCAACTTTCTCTATACCCATCTCGATAAGTATGGAGACGGGAAGAACGATATTCTGAAAGCCATCAAATATGCCCTTGGGGAGGAAAATAAACCTGGAGGATTTATTGTACTTGCGGTCCACGAGGAAAGGATCATAGGTGCAGTGATCATTAACAATACAGAAATGAGTGGCTACATTCCCGAACACATCCTGGTTTATATTGCAGTCAATAAGGATTACCGTGGTGAAGGCATCGGTAAAAAGCTCATGAGGAAGACCATTGATGCATGTGAGGGGGATATTGCCCTGCATGTCGAGAAAGATAATCCTGCCAGGCATCTTTATGAGAAGCTGGGATTCACCAATCCTTACCTGGAAATGCGACTGAAACAGCCTTGAAGCTTAATGACCCGGGAACAGATTGATATATTAACCAGATTCAGGCATGATCTGCATGCCAGTCCTGAATTGTCGGGCAAGGAATACAATACAAAAAAAATGATTCTGGATTTTTTCAGATCGCGTAATCCTGACCAGGTAAGGGAAATTTCGGATACCGGATTAATCATAAGTTTTAACGGCAGGAAATCCAGACGGAACGTATTGATTAGGGCTGAAATGGATGCCCTGCCTATCCGTGAAACGAATCAATTTTACTACAAGTCATCAAAGGAAGACGTGGCCCATAAATGCGGGCATGATGGCCATATGGCAATACTATCCGGTGTTGGGGATTGGTGTGCAGGCAACAGGCTAGAATATACGGATGTACATCTCCTGTTTCAGCCGGCTGAAGAAACAGGCCAGGGTGCCAGGTCCGTACTGGATCATCCCGGATTCGGTATTTTGCCCGACTACTGTTTTGCCATTCACAATATTCCAGGATTCAGAAAAAAAACAATCCTGCTCAGAGAAAATTTTTTTTCTGCCTCGGTGATCAGCATAACCATTGTTTTATCCGGAAAGACAGCCCATGCCGCTGAACCTGAAAATGGGATCAATCCGGCGCTGGCTGTTGCAGAAATTATAAATGTTTTTAATAAACTGAACCGTTCCGATCCCCGGAAGAAGGATTTTTTTATCAGCACACCAGTATTTATTAACATGGGAGAACAGGCATACGGTACATCAGCAGGACAGGTACGGCTGGGATACACCTTCCGGTGCTGGGAAAATGAATTATTAATTGAATCCCAGGCAGCGGTCAGAGAAATCCTGTATCAAATTGCAGGTATGAATAATCTTGAACTGGAATTTAAATGGAATGAGGAATTCTATGCAAATTTTAATCATCCGGAAGCGGTCAGGATGGTCCGGAAATCAGCAGAGGAATTGAATTACAACATTGAAGACCTGGAATTGCCTTTCAGATGGGGGGAGGATTTCGGTTTTTTCACAAACCGGTTCAAGGGAGCCATGATAGGGATCGGGTCAGGGACGGATACGCCAGCGCTGCATCATCAGGATTATGATTTCCCGGATGATATTATTGAAACGGGAGTAAATCTATACAAGGAGATCCTGACAAACATCGATCAAAAATGAACCGGAATTCATACATAGAGATCAGTAAATCCGCTTATCATAAAAACCTGGCATTCATTAAAAAGCTGATTGGAGATCAATCCTTGTTTTCCTCAGTGGTCAAGGGAAATGCTTATGGTCATGGGATCGAATCGTTCATTCCGCTGGCTGAATCTGCGGGTGTCCGGCATTTTTCCGTATTCGACAGCCATGAAGCCCTCAGGGTAAAAAAGGCCAGTAAGGATGATCCTGGCCTGATGATCATGGGCTGGATTGCTCCTGATTCTTTTGAATGGATTATTCAAAGCGGAATCGAATTTTTTGTATTTGATTTCGAACGGCTGAAAATCGCCGTTGAGTTGGCCAAGAAACTAAGGAAAAAAGCAAGAATTCATCTTGAAATTGAAACGGGCATGAACCGGACAGGTTTTCAGGAAATAATGTTCAGGGATGTTTTTCAATTGCTGGAGCGTAACCAGGCATTTATCGAACTGATGGGGATCTGTACCCATCTCGCGGGTGCTGAAAATATTGCCAATCATTACCGGCTGATGAAACAGATCCGTTTTTTCAATGAATTTATCCGGGATTTCAGGAACCATGGATTTTCTCCCAGGTACATTCATGCTGCTTGTTCAGCGGGCGTAATCAATTATCCGGAAATCAAATACAATATGGTCCGTATCGGAATCCTTCAGTACGGTTTCTGGCCGAGTCGTGAAACGCTTGTTCAATATATCGGTAAAAAAACTGACAGGAATGACCCATTGCACCGGATTATCCAGTGGAAAACGGAAATCATGGATACAAAATGGGTGGGAACAGGTGAATTTATCGGTTATGGCACCTCATACATGGCTGAACAGGATACCAGAATAGCCTCCATTCCGGTGGGTTATGCTCATGGATACAGCCGCTCGTTGAGCAATACAGGCCGGGTGCTTGTCAATGGCCAGCGGATGGGCGTGATCGGTATGGTTAATATGAATATGATGGTGATAGATATTACTTCGATCCCTGGAGCAAAAACAGGCGATGAAGTGGTAATTATTGGAAATCAAGGGGATTTATCAGTTTCCGTAGCCTCTTTTAGTGAATTAAGCAATCAGTTGAATTATGAAATGCTTACAAGGATATCCTCTGACATCCCCAGAAAAATAATTGAATAAAATGGCTTACATCACATTGAATAAAAGCAACCTGCAACATAACTATACATTCCTGGATAAACTGTTCAGGGAAAATGAAAAAGATTGGGCCATAGTGTCCAAACTTTTATGCGGGAATGACGAATATCTCAGGATCATTGTGGACCTGGGCATTCGCGAAATCGGTGATGCCAGGATAAGTAACCTGAAGAAAATCAAAAAGATCGATTCGGGGATAGAAACCATCTATATAAAGCCACCGGCGAAAGGAAATATCAGGAATGTTATAAAATATGCCGATACCAGCTTTAATACCGAATTCCAGACCATCAAATGGTTGTCAGAAGAAGCCCGGAAGCAGGAGAAACTTCATAAGATCATCATTATGATAGAACTTGGTGATCTCCGTGAAGGGATCATGGGGGATTACCTGGTCGATTTTTATGCGAAAATATTCAACCTCCCTAATATACGTGTTGTTGGGATCGGGGCGAACCTGAATTGTATGTATGGCGTGATGCCTTCTGAAGACAAACTGATTCAGCTGAGTTTATATAAACAGCTGATCGAGGCAAAGTTCAAAAGGGAAATTCCCCTGGTGACCGGAGGTACTTCCGTCGTCATTCCCCTGATCTACAGAAAGCAGATACCAAAGGCAGTGAACCATTTCAGGGTGGGAGAGACGCTGTATTTTGGCAACAATCTATTCAATGATCATACCATCATTGGGATGAAAAAGGACATTTTCAGGTTGCATGCAGAGATCATTGAAATAACGAATAAACCAATGATCCCAAACGGAGTGTTCGATAAAAATCCTTCCGGGGAGATGTTTGAGATTGACGAAAATGATTTTGGGAAAAGGTCGGACAGGGCGATCATCGATGTCGGAGTTCTGGATGTTGCTGATGCCAGTTTTCTGATTCCCGACGATCCGGATATCGAAATTATCGGTGGCTCCAGCGATATGCTTGTCCTTGACCTGGGGAATAAAACAAGATCCTATAAGGTAGGTGATACGGTATCCTTCAGCCTGAAATATATGGGGGCCCTCCGTTTGCTTAATTCGGATTATGTTGAGAAGCGGGTTATATAAGACCCTATATGATACTGAAGGCGAGTACCGGGTAAACTCATGCCATGACTCGGGGGGAAGGCATGAGTTTACCTCCACGTTTCCTTTTTCCGGTAACTGAATTTTATCTCCTCCTCCTTGCCCGGTTCATGACTGACAAGCACATGGATATTCATTTCGTTCTCGCTGAACCTCTCAAAAGTAAACCCTGAAAAAAACACCTTGTTATCTTTAAAACGTACAAGTGGAAAATCC
>JAGTVG010000027.1 GCA_018224645.1 Cyclobacteriaceae bacterium | reverse complement strand
TGATGAACCCGGACGTTCGGGGTAATGAAAGAGGGATGACATCCCTCGAAGGAAGAGATGACATACCTCGAAGGGATGTCATCTCTCTCCTTAACCAACCCTTACCGCCCCCACCCGACGCCGGTCACCCGCGGGGATCAGATTCCCTTCCTCATGGGTAAATACGGCATGTACTCCTCCAAAATACATGTTTTTTGCTGTCCAGTAGATCTTTTCCGATTCTTTTGGCAGGTTTAGCCTTTCTATCAAATCCAGGTCAAATCCGGGTTCGATATCCAGGTGATTTTTCTCCCAGTGAATCCTGGGGGCATTTACACATTCATCCGGTTCCATGTTGAAATCAATATAATTGGATAAGGTCTGGACAATAGCCGACCTGATCCGGTTTGACCCGCCAGAGCCAAGAGCTGCCACCGGTTTTTCCCTGTGGGTAACGATCGTGGGAGACATCATGGAACTGATCCGCCTATCGGTTTCCCATTGGAAAAATCCGGCCGGATTCAGGTCTTCCTCGCCAAGCATGTTATTCAGCATAATATGAGTTCCAGGGATATAATACCCGCAACCTTCACCGACCGATGTTGTAATGGCCACGAAATTCATGTTTTCATCCGCAACACTTACATGTGTTGTATTTCCGGACCTGCCCGTTTCATGCCTTATTTTATCCAGTTGGCTGCCGATAAATTCCGCATTGAACAATTTTTCCATGACCTCCGGATGATGTGCATTTTTTTCGAAGATCTGTTTCCTGGCCTGGCTGGTACCTTCGATACAATGGGTAAGCAGTTGCAGGTATTTCCCTGAACCCCAAGGTTTATCACGCAGGGAAAAATGATTTAAAAGCGACATGGTAAAGGCAATCAGGGCTCCTCCGGCATTGGGAGGGGAGGTGGTAAAGATATCGTATCCGCGATAGCCAAACTTAAGCGGGGTTCTTTCTTCCACTTTATAGGTTTCAAAGTCCTTCCTTGTCAGATATCCTCCTTTTAATAAACAATCCCGGCTCACCCGGTCGGCAATTTCACCCTCATAAAATTCTCTGGGCCCTTCCCGGGAAATGAATTCAAGGAAATCAGCATATAAGGGAAGTTCTACCTTATCTCCAATATTTTTTATGTAGCCATTGTGGAAATATATTTCCCTGCCTTCTGCCGACAGTTCGAAAATGGGGCGGAGGATATCGGCCTGGTATTTTGTTTGGGTATGCAGTGATACACCTTCCCTGGCAGCCTGGATCGCCGGTGCGGCGATTTCCCTGAAAGGAAGCCTGCAGAACCTGTCGTGTATTTTGAAAATACCCGCGAGATTACCGGGAGTCGCCGCTGTACCAAGTCCGACATGAAAATCCTGTGATTTATCCCCGAAGTCAATCCGGACCGGGCTAAAATCCGGATCCACTGCGATTTTTCCTGACTGTGGAGTCTGGGTAAAAAAGTCAAAAAAAACAGTTTTCCCTCCGGCAGTCCTGGCCATCATGAATCCTCCACCGCCCATAGAGGTAATTGAGGAACTGGCAACAAAACTCATCATGGTGGCAGCCAGGCCGGCATCAAAAGCATTCCCGCCAGATTTTAATATCTCATACGCTGCTTGGGCAGTTAATTCATCCCCGGCAGCAACGGCTCCTTTTTTACTTAAAAATTTCATTGATCCAACAAAACCTGAATTTACGATGAAATTACTTATTGAAACTTCCATTTATGCATTTTTTTAAATCCTGAAGGGGTTTGCTATATTGCATCGGAATCCGGCAGACTGGAGAATTTTTATAAACGATTATTATGCTTAAAAAATCAATGCTGATCGCGGCTGTCCTGATGCCCGTGATCATTTTCTGGATATTTAACTCAGGCTTCCCTGCCTTTGGCTGGGCAGGCCGGCTGGTTGGCGGAGCGTCTCCTCCCAACATCCTGCTGGCGATCAGTGACGATCAGTCCTTTCCTCATGCCGGTGCATACGGTTTCAGAGGTATCAATACCCCTGGTTTTGACAGGATCGCGGAAGAAGGCATTCTTTTCAACAATGCATTTTCATCCGCTCCGGGATGCAGTCCATCCCGTGCTTCCTTGCTCACCGGAAAATATGTATGGGAACTGGAGGATGCGGGCTCTCATGCCAGCAAATTTCCGGTAAAGTTTACAACCTATACAGATATCCTGGCTGGTGGGGGTTACCATGTGGGATATACAGGAAAGGGATGGGGACCCGGAAACTGGAATCTGTCGGGCAGAATGCAGAATCCTGCCGGGAAAAACTACAGTGAGATCAGGGATCTCACCGTTCCGGAGCATATCAGTGAGATCAATTATGCCGCAAACTTTGAATCCTTTCTGAAGACAAGGAAAAAGAATCAACCCTTCTGTTTCTGGTACGGAGCAACGGAACCACACCGGCGTTATTCCACTGGAATCGGGGAAAAGGAAGGTATACGGACGGAGGAGATTTCCATTCCTCCATTTCTTCCTGACGTGAAAGAGGTACGGGAAGACATGGCTGATTATCTGTATGAAATTCAGCATTTCGACAGTCACCTGGTCAGGATGATCGAAATACTTGAAAAATCGGGAGAACTCGACAATACGGTCATTCTGGTAACATCCGATAATGGAATGCCCTTTCCAAGGGCAAAGGCCAATTTATATGAATACGGGTTTCATATGCCCCTGGCAATCCGTTGGGGAGATAGAATTAAACCGGGCCGGGTTGTGGATGACCTGATCAGCCTGGCGGATATTGCGCCTACCCTCCTGCAGATTACCGGTATTGTTCATCCGGCAGAACCGGAAAGCGGTCTGACCATGACCGGGAAAAGCTTTTATGAAATCCTTATATCGCCCGGGAGCGGATTGCTTGAGCCTGAGAGGAAATATATTTACGCCGGGCGGGAAAGGCATTCCTGTTCGAGATGGAATAATCTCTCCTATCCCATCAGGGCGCTTCGGTCTCATGATTACTTATACATCAAAAACTTCAAACCGGAACGCTGGCCCGCAGGAGCGCCGGTCAGATACGATGAAAACAATAACCTCGTGGCAGGTTTCCATGATATCGATGATTTCATGGAGGATTTTGTCTATACTCATCGCAATGACTCCCTGGTGAAGAGATATTTTGACCTTGCCGTATCCAAAAGACCATTGGAAGAATTTTTCGACATCCGCAAGGATCCCGGTTGCCTTAACAACCTGGCCGATCTCCCGGAAATTCAGGAGATCCTTAAAAAAATGCGGAATGATCTCCACAACAGGTTGATTGAAACAGGCGATCCCCGGGTACATGGATATGGAGACATCTGGGAGACCTATGAACGGTATCATGTGATGCGCCGTTTTCCCGAACCTGACTGGATCAAATAAGACCTGACATGAATAGATTAATAAAAGTGGTTGATCTTGGCTTCAATTTAAAGCAGGATTTTTAATATCCGCTTTTTCTTCAGGCGCTATTATCCTTTTTTTTCCTGCCGGGTTTTTTCCCGGAAAAGTTAGCGCCCTTATTGGATACCTTCTTTTTTACCGGCTTGATTGTAGCCAGCATATTAATAATGGGATCAAAGTCCAGGATCAAAAGGGGCATCGTTTTCCTGGCGGGACTTTTGGGCATCCTGATTCAGATTTCCAATTTATTTCCGGAGATCCACAGGAATCTCAAGATCATGGGATTTTCCATTCTGTTCCTCATGTTCCTGTTTTTATTCCATGAGCTGTTAATGCAGATTTTTAGTGCTAAAAAATTACCCTGAATGTAGTTCTCGGAGCATTTACCGGTTACATCATGATCGGGGTTATCGGATTTTTTATTATTCTTATCATTTATAGCATTGATCCCGGAGCCTACAGGATCACTGAACACCCGATAAACGATCTGTTGTATTATTCCTTTATTACCCTGAGCACCATCGGTTATGGCGACATTTCCCCGCTATCATTGCCGGCCAAAAATATGGCAGTAATCATCGGTCTTGTCGGACAGTTTTATAATGCCTTCATTATGGCCGTCATAATTGGCAAGTTTTTACAGGTGGAGAATAGCTGAGGATCTATTTTTATCATGTTGATCTGTACTATCTGAAAATATTCCTTTATCTTATAAAAAATATCAATCAGGCGGATATATGCGGGAGGCAAAATTCTATAAAACCCTTGGTCAGGAAAAGGTAAGATGCAATTTATGCCCGCATTTATGTATTATCGAGCCTGGTGAACGGGGTATTTGCGGTGTAAGGAAGAACCTGGATGGCCATTTGAAAACTGAAAATTACGGGCTGGTTTCGGCGATCCATTTTGACCCGGTTGAAAAAAAACCGCTCTATCACTTTTTCCCGGGCAAAAGTATTCTGTCTTTTGGAAGCATTGGCTGTAATTTTACCTGCGGATTCTGCCAGAACTGCGATATATCCCAGACCACCGTGGATGATTATCCCTGGCTGAATCATTATTCGATAGATCAGATTTTGAACATCGCCTTTAGTGATGATTCCAGCGTCGGCATTGCCTACACCTATAATGAACCCACCATCTACTTTGAGTTCATGTTCGATATCGCCAGGGAGATTGAAAAGGCAAGGCTCAGGAATGTAATGATCAGCAATGGATTTATTACAGAAGAACCGCTGGATGAATTATTGCCCCATATTGATGCGTTCAACATTGACCTGAAGTCGTTCCGGAATGAATTTTACAAAGAACAATCGGGTGCCAGGCTGAAGCCGGTCAAGGAGACGCTTAAAAAAATAAGGGCAGCTGGAAAACATCTGGAGATCACCAATCTGGTCATTCCGACCCTGAACGACCAGCGGGATACTTTTCATGAAATGCTGGCATGGATCCGGGATGAACTGGGGGAGGAGACGATCCTTCATTTATCAAGATATTTTCCTGCTTACCAGATGACCATTCCGGCTACGCCAAGGGAAGTCCTGAACGAGTTGTATGAGATTGCCAGGAGTTATCTTCCCTTCACCTATATGGGAAATATAAATTCAGATCATGGATCTGATACATTTTGTCCCTCCTGCAATAATCTGCTGATCGAACGTTCCGGTTATTCCGTCAGGATCACCGGCATCAATGAAAACGGGGATTGTTCCCGTTGCGGGATGAAGGTCTTTAAATATTATAAAAAATGAAGGTCCGTGAACCGGCCGTTGCAGGATCCTTTTATCCGGAAACAAAGGAAGGCATTGAAAAACTGATCCGGAGTATCCTGGAGGAGGAATTTCAATACATAGATACTTCACTGGCAGGAAAAAATATTTTCGGTGCAATTGTTCCGCATGCCGGTTATGTCTACTCGGGATATGAGGCCATCCATGTATTTGAAATCCTTCGTCTTTCCGGACTTGTCTTTGATACGGTGATGATCATCAATCCCAATCATCATGGACTCGGACCTTCAGTTGCAGCCGATACCAATGATTGCTGGGAAACGCCGTTGGGAAAGGTCTGGTTGGATCTGGAAATCATTGAATTCATGGATATTCCGCGTGCCGGTGAATCCCACCGGCATGAACATTCCGGTGAGGTGATGCTTCCTTTTCTCCAGCTCTTTTTCCCCTATGCATTCAGGATCGTTCCCGTTTCCATGCTGAATCAGGATCCGGTACACTCGCTTAAGCTTGCCGAAAAGGTTTTTCTTGCAGCCAGG
>JAGTVG010000026.1 GCA_018224645.1 Cyclobacteriaceae bacterium | reverse complement strand
TGTAAATATCTTAAACTCTTCTTCTCTTCGGAGGCCGGCAGCCATTATGCGGGAGCGGTGTGACGTCCTTGATCATGATTACCTCTATGCCTATATTCTGAATCGTACGTATTGCGGATTCCCTTCCCGCACCCGGGCCTTTTACAAAAACCTCCACCTTCCTTAAACCCAGATCATAGGCAGACTGAGCGCAGTTCTGTGCGGCCATCTGAGCAGCATAAGGTGTATTTTTTTTCGAACCCTTAAAACCCATTTTACCTGCAGATGCCCAGGAAATCACCTGTCCCTGTGGATTTGTAATGGAAATAATGATGTTATTAAAGGTAGCCTTAATATGGGCCTGACCGTTCTGCTCTACGACAACTACCCTCTTTTTAGCCTTATCTTTACGTTTTTGTGCCATTTATGGAATCTTATTTAACTGCTTTCTTTTTATTAGCAACGGTTTTACGTTTACCTTTCCTTGTTCTGGAATTATTTTTGGTTTTCTGACCACGGACAGGCAAACCTTTCCTGTGGCGCAAGCCCCTGTAGCAACCGATATCCAGCAATCGTTTAATACTGAGCTGTACCTCTGACTTGAGGACACCTTCAACCTTAAATTCTTCATTGATGATCGACCGGATCCTGTTTGCCTCTTCGTCATTCCACTCGCCTACCTTCCGGTTCCAGTCAATGCCTGCCTTGGTGAGGATCTTTTGTGCACTGCTTCGGCCTATTCCGAAAATATAGGTGAGTCCAATCTCTCCCCTTTTATGATCCGGAATATCAACTCCTTGAAATCTAGCCATAACTATCCTTGTCTTTGTTTAAACCTTGGGTTCTTTTTGTTTATCACAAATAATTTGCCTTTACGGCGAACGATCTTACAATCGCTACTTCGTTTTTTTACTGAAGCTTTTACTTTCATGATACCTTATTTATATCGATATACAATTCTTCCTTTTGTCAGATCATACGGCGACATTTCCAGTTTTACCTTATCTCCGGGTAACAGCTTTATATAATGCATCCGCATTTTACCGGAAATATGGGCTATCACCTCATGACCATTTTCCAATTCCACCCGAAACATTGCATTTGACAATGCTTCGGTGATTGTACCGTCCTGTTCGATTGAAGATTGTTTGGCCATTTATCTATTATTAATCATCATCTCAATCTGAAATCCGGACCCTTATGCCACCGCTACCGAAGATCTTCCTTTTATTTTTCCAGACTTCATGAGCCCTTCATAATGTCTCATTAAAAGATAACTTTCGATCTGTTGCAGCGTATCCAGAATAACCCCCACCATGATCAAGAGGGAGGTTCCGCCATAAAACTGGGCAAATTGTCCCCCTACGCCTGCTATGGTCGCAAATGCCGGTAAAATGGCAACGATGGCCAGGAAGACGGATCCCGGAAGGGTGATCTTTGTTAATATGGTATCTATATATTCCGAGGTCTGTTTTCCGGGTTTGACACCGGGAATAAAACCGCCGTTTCTTTTCATGTCATCGGCTATCTGGGTGGGATTGATTGTGATCGCAGTATAAAAGAATGTAAACAGTACGATCAGAACACCGAACACCAGATTATATTGCCAGGAAAGATAATTTGCGAAAGTGGAACCTATATAGGAGGCAATATCGCTCTGATCTGCCCACAGGCCAGCAAGCAGGGCGGGCAGGAACATCAGGGATTGTGCAAAGATGATCGGCATTACCCCTGCGGCATTTACCTTTAATGGAATGTACTGTCTCTGCCCTCCGTAGACCCGGTTACCTACTACCTGTTTGGCATACTGCACTGGTACCCTCCTGACGGCCTGGGTCAGGGCAACCACGGCAAGAACGACGAAGAACAAGGCCACAATTTCAATGATGAATAAAAGTGCTCCGCTCATTCCCTTGGTGGTAACTTCAGCGATAAGTGCTCCCGGAAAACTCGAAATGATGCCGATCATGATCAGCATGGAGATCCCGTTTCCAATCCCTTTTTCAGTGATCCTTTCTCCCAGCCACATGATGAAAATGGTTCCTGCCGTGAGGATGATCATGGATGAAAACATGAATAAACTCCTGCTCACCACAATGGCTTCCGCCGGTACAGCACCTGTCAGATAGGCTGATGATTGAAAAATGGTAATAAATATCGTTAAAACGCGGGTGATCTGGTTGATCTTTTTCCTTCCGGATTCGCCCTCTTTCTGCATTTTCTGGAAATAGGGCACGGCCACCGTCAACAACTGCAGAACGATGGATGCAGAGATGTAAGGCATTACTCCCAATCCGAAAATTGAGGCATTGCTGAAAGCACCTCCCAGAAAAGTATCAAGTAAACCAAGGATACCGGAAGCACTCCCCTTTAATTTTGATGGATCCACACCGGGTAGCACCACAAAGGAACCAAGCCTGAAAATGACGAGGAATCCCAGTGTATTGAGGATCCTTTCACGCAATTCTTCAATTGCAAATATATTTCGTATGGTCCTTATAAACTTTTTCATAAATTATAACCGGGTAACTTTTCCTCCCAACTTTTCTATCGCATCTACGGCTGCAGCAGAAAACTGATGTGCAGAGACATCCACTTTGGTTTTCAATTCACCTCTCCCGAGTACTTTAACCCTGTCTTTTTTACCGATGAGGCCGTTTTTTAACAGAAGTTCGACATCTATGATTTTGGCATCTGTTTTTTCAACGATATTCTGTAAGATATCCAGGTTTACCGGCTTGAATACAACTTTCTGAGGCCTGTTAAATCCAAATTTCGGCACTCGCCGCTGAATTGGCATCTGTCCTCCTTCAAAGCCCGGCTTTGATTTATATCCTGCACGGGATTGAGCCCCTTTATGGCCCTTGGTTGATGTACCGCCTCTTCCGGATCCCTGACCTCGTCCAATTCTTTTCCTGCCTTTTATCGATCCGTTTGCGGGTTTTAATGTATTCAGTTTCATAATTATAATTCAATAACAGATACTAAATGACTTACCTTATTGATCATCCCCCTGATCTGGGGGGTTGCCTCTACTTCCACGCTTTTATTGATCCGGCCCAGTCCGAGGGCCTTAATGGTCCTGATCTGATCCTGGGGCCTTTTGATTGTACTGCGTGTCTGTGTAATCTTTACCTTTTTAACCTTTGCCATTTCCTTTACCCGTTAAATACCTTTGACAATGAAATGCCGCGATGCTGAGCTACCGTAAACGGATCTCTTAGATTTGCCAACGCCTGGAAAGTGGCTTTCACCACGTTGTGCGGGTTGGATGATCCTTTTGATTTGGCCAATACATCCTTAACACCGGCACTTTCGAGTACAGCCCTCATGGCACCACCGGCTATAACGCCGGTTCCCGGAGATGCAGGTTTGATTAACACCAGACCTCCTCCGTATTTTCCAATGGTTTCATGAGGAATTGTCCCTTTGAGAACCGGAACTTTCACGAGGTTCTTTTTTGCATCATCTATACCTTTGGTAATCGCATCGGTAACTTCATTGGCTTTACCGAGTCCGTAACCCACAACTCCGTTGCTGTCACCTACCACAACTATGGCAGAAAAACTGAACCTGCGGCCTCCTTTTACAACCTTTGCTACACGTTTGATGGCGACAACCCTTTCCTTCAGCTCAATTTCACTCGCCTTTACCGACTTGACATTTTTTTGTTGCATATGATTAGAATTTTAATCCTCCTTCCCTGGCTCCATCCGCAAGGGCTTTTATTCTTCCATGGAACAGATAACCACTTCTGTCAAATATTACATTTTCAATTCCGTCTTCTTTGGCTTTTTCGGCGAGTTTTTTGCCGACCTCCCTCGAGGTCTCAACCGTTATGGATTTTTTACCCATTTCCATGGATGAGGCCGCGACTAAAGTATGACCGGCCGAATCATCAATTATCTGGGCATATATGCCTTTATTGCTCTTGTATACACATAATCTCGGCCTTTCCCTGGTCCCGGAAAGTTTTTTCCGGATGCCCTGGCGGAGCTTTAACCGTCTCGATACTTTATTAAAAGCCATAATCTTAATTATTTAGCGGCAGTCTTACCTGCTTTTCTTCGAATGTATTCACCAACATACCGGATACCCTTGCCTTTGTATGGTTCTGCCTTTCTCAATGACTTGATCTTTGAAGCAACCTGTCCGATCAGCTGTTTATCATGACTCTGCAGGGTGATGGTAGGATTTTTCCCTTTTTCCGTGACAGCCTGTACTTTGATCTCAGGTGGTACCTTAAAGTATACATGGTGTGAAAAACCCAATGTCAGGTCAAGGATATCATTATTAATCACTTCCACCCGGTAACCGACACCAATGAGTTCCAGTTTCCTTGTAAATCCATTGCTCACTCCCTCGACCATATTATTGACCAGCGCCCTGTATAATCCATGCATGGCCTTATGCCTTTTCTGTTCTGTCGGCCGCGATACCTGCAGTTCCCCATCATTCATTTCAATCGTGATATCCGGATCGAATTGCTGGGATAATTCTCCTTTTGGACCTTTAACCGAAATTGTATTCTTTTCAATTTTGATTTCAACGTCTTTGGGAATGGTTATCGGTTTATTTCCTACTCGTGACATACTTAATTAATTAATAGATATAACAAAGAACCTCGCCGCCGACATTTTCCTTCTTTGCTTCCTTTTCGGTCATAACGCCCTTATTTGTAGATAAAATAGCCACACCCAAACCATTGAGTACCCTTGGAAGCTTGTCAGATTTCGCGTATCTCCTTAAACCAGGTTTACTGGCCCTTTCGATGTGCTGAATTGCCGGAACCTTTGAATCAGGATTGTACTTCAAGGCAATCTTGATCGTACTTGTACCGGGCATTTCATTGTCTTCAAATTTATAGTTCTGAATGAATCCATTTTCATGCAGAACCCTGGTGATCTGTTTTTTCAGGTTTGAGGAAGGCACTTCCACTATCCGGTGGTTCGCCTTAATCGCATTCCGTATTCTCGTTAAGAAATCAGCTATCGGATCCATATTTTTATACTTAGGCCCAAAAGGGCTGCAAAATTACTAATGTTTTTTTATTATACCAATCTTTTACCAGCTTGCCTTTGTTATGCCCGGAATTTTCCCGTCACCTGCCATTTTACGGAAGATTACTCTTGATATTCCAAATTTCCGCATATATCCTTTCGGTCTTCCTGTGAGATGGCAACGGTTGTGCAATCTTACGGGAGATGAATTCCTCGGAAGTTTATCAAGTGCCACATAATCCCCGGCTTCTTTCAATGCTTTTCTTTTTTCAGCATATCTCGCTACCAGTTTTTCTCTTTTGCGTTCTCTTGCAATTAATGATTGTCTTGCCATAATTCTAGTTATTTTTTAAAAGGAAATCCCATGGCTTTCAGCAATTCATAGCTTTCCTCATCACTGTTGGATGATATGACAAAAGTAATGTCCATACCGGAAATCCGGTTTACCTTGTCAATGCTGATCTCCGGGAAAATTATCTGTTCCTTTACGCCGAGGGTATAATTTCCCCTGCCATCAAAGCCCTTTTCATTGATCCCCCGGAAGTCCCTTACCCTGGGGAGGGCTACCGCAACAAGCCTGTCGATGAACTCATACATTTTATCTCCCCTCAGGGTAACCCGTGCGCCGATTGGCATTCCTTCCCTGAGTTTGAAATTCGATACAGATTTTTTAGCCTTGGTAGGAACGGCTTTCTGGCCTGCGATCAGGGTCAATTCATCAACACCGATATCCACCAGTTTTTTATCTGCGGTGGCTGCACCGATCCCTTTGTTGATGTAGATCTTTTCAATTTTCGGGACCTGCATCACCGACTTATACTTGAATTTCTCCATCATTGCAGGCACAACCTCATTGATATATTTGTCTTTAAGCCTTGGATTACTCATCTTTTATAAATTCTCCGGTTTTTTTCGAATACCTCTGTAACTTCCCATCCTTATTTGCTTTCCTCCCGGTTTTTGTCGCTTCCCCTGAAGAAGGATCCACCACCATCAGATTACTGGTATGGATTGCGGCTTCCTGTTTTTCAATCCCGCCATTCGGATGGGCGGCAGAAGGTTTCAGGTGTTTGGTCACCATATTGACCCCTTCGACGATTGCCTTGCTTTTGTCACGATAAACTTCCAGTACACGGCCCTTTTTTCCACGTGAATTACCGGAAAGCACCAGTACTGTATCGCCTCTTCGTATATGTAATTTCTTTGGCATTTTTTTATGTGTTATAGAACTTCAGGGGCAAGAGATACAATTTTCATAAACTGTTTTTCACGCAATTCCCTTGCAACGGGACCAAATATCCTGGTTCCTCTTGGCTCATCCGTTGCGCTGAGAAGTACAGCAGCATTATCTTCAAAACGGATATATGAGCCATCCTTCCTCCTGATTTCCTTCTTTGTGCGGACAATGACCGCTTTGGATACAGTTCCTTTCTTCAAGGGGCTGGAGGAAATGGCTGATTTAACAGCCACCACCACTTTATCACCGATGGTAGCGTAACGCTTCTTTGTACCACCCAGGACACGGATTACGAGCACTTCTTTGGCACCGCTATTATCCGCAACATTCAAACGACTCTCTTGCTGTATCATTTTTATTTAGCTCTTTCAATGATTTCAACTAACCGCCATTTTTTCTGCTTACTCAATGGCCGGGTTTCCATGATCTTCACCGTATCGCCGATTCCACATTCATTCTTTTCATCATGGACAGCGAATTTTGATGTTCTACCAATGAATTTACCGTACTTTTTATGTTTGAACTTCCGGTAAACGGCAACAGTCGCAGTTTTTTCCATTTTATTGCTGACGACGGTGCCAATCCGCTCTTTCCGTAGATTCCTTTCCATCTATGCTTTATTATTTTGTATTTCCTTGTTCTTTAATGTGGTGGCAATCCGCGCGATCAGTTTTTTCGATTCACGGATTTTCATCGGATTTTCTATCGGTGAAATAGCATGAGCAAACCTGAGTTTCGTCAGACTTTCTCTTTCCGCTTCCAGTTTCTGCTTCAGCTCTTCAACGGTTAATGATTGTAATTCGGTGTTTTTCATGGCGACTATTCCTGATAATCTCTTCTGACAACAAATTGTGTTTTAACCGGTAATTTTTGCGCAGCCAGGCTCATCGATTCCTTGGCCAATGCTTCGGAAACTCCGGACGACTCAAAAAGGATGGTACCCGGTTTGATCACGGCCACCCAGTATTCTGGTGCACCTTTTCCTTTTCCCATCCTTACCTCAGCCGGTTTTTTGGTGATGGGCTTATCCGGAAATATCCTGATCCAGACCTGTCCTTCCCTTTTCATGGCCCGGGTTACGGCGATACGCGCCGCTTCGATCTGACGGCTGCTGATCCACCCTGGCTCAAGGGATTTAAGGCCAAAACTGCCAAAACTGATTTCATGGCCTCTTGTGGCGATCCCCTTGACCCTGCCTTTTTGCTTCTTTCTGAACCTGGTTCTTTTTGGCTGTAACATTGTGAATTCCTTTTGAAAATTTTATCTTCTTCTTCTTTTGGGTCCTTCCCCCCGTTTTCTCCGGCCCACTCCGGCTCCGCCGCCTGTTCCAACGCCGGAAATACCCACATTGGGAGACAGGTCACGCTTTCCGAAGACCTCCCCTTTGAAGATCCAGACCTTAATTCCGATCTTTCCATACACGGTATTTGCTTCAGATATGGCATAATCAATATCTGCCCGTAAAGTATGCAGGGGTATCCTACCTTCCTTATACTGTTCTGTCCGCGCCATTTCGGCGCCGCCAAGTCTGCCCGATACCTTAATTTTAATTCCCAGTGCACCAACCCTGATGGCTGAGGCAATCGCCTGTTTCATAGCCCTTCTATAGGAAATCCTGGCCATGATCTGCTGTGCTACCGACTCTCCGACAAGCTTGGCATCAAGCTCCGGACGTTTGATCTCATAAATATTGATCTGAACATCCTTCCCGGTAAGTTGCTTTAATTCTTCCTTGATCCGGTCGACTTCCGCACCTCCCTTTCCAATCACCACGCCGGGTCTTGCGGTATGTACAGTTAATGTGATCCTTTTGAGCGTACGCTCGATAACGACCTTCGAAATTCCTCCTTTGGGAATCCTGGCATCGATATAATTCCTGATCTTTTGATCCTCGATCAGTTTGCTGGAAAAGGATTTCCCTCCATACCAATTCGAGTCCCATCCTTTAATGATGCCGAGCCTGAGCCCTATTGGATTTACTTTTTGTCCCAT
>JAGTVG010000025.1 GCA_018224645.1 Cyclobacteriaceae bacterium | reverse complement strand
TTCAGATGGTTTTTGATAAATCGGGTGAACTGGTTCTGATATACACCGATCCCATTCATGATTACACGGATTTCGTGCTTGAAGAACTGGGACTAGGTGCTGAAAATGATGTTATTAAGTAAGTAACCAATTCAAAAAATAAATAAAATGAAAAAGTTAATCATTGCAGTCATGGTTTTATTAATGTCCGGATTAATAAACACCTATGCACAGTCAAATCTGAAAATAGGATATACAAATCCTGATTATATATTAAGTCTTCTACCTGAGGCCAAACAAATTGAAGCTGACCTGACCGCCTATTCAAAGCAATTGGAGACCCAATTACAGTCGAAAATGGAAGAGTTTCAGACAAAACTTTCCGATTATCAGCAGAAAGTGACCTCCGGACAGATGATCCCGGAAATCCAGCGGGATAAGGAAGCGGAATTGAACGGTTTACGGGAATCTATTGAAAAGTTCCAGCGGGATGCTGATGCATCACTGCAGAAAAAACAGGTACAGTTACTGCAGCCTGCCTATGATAAGATCCAGAACGCCATCAATGATGTAGCTGATGAAAATGGATATACGCATGTATTCAGTTCCGATGCAGGGGCTTTCGCCATCCTGCTGTTTGCACAGGAAGAAACAAATATCACCAACCTGGTCCTGAGAAAACTGGGGATTGAACCACCGGCTGAAGAAGCCAATAATTAAAATAATTTCCTCACCCAGTCGTGGTGCATTTTATTTACCATGATCAAAGCACCTGAAAAACTGGTAAAAGATGACCTTGTGGCCATCATCCCTCCTGCAAAGGCCATTGATCCTGTGTACATTAGCCATGCGGTCGGGATCCTGGAAGGATGGGGCCTGAGGGTAAAACTGTCTGACAATATCCAAAGTAAACAACACCAGTATGCGGGTAATGATGATGAACGGATCAGTTCCTTTCAACATCTGCTGGATGATGATGAAATAAAATGTATCATCAGTGCCAGGGGAGGGTATGGAACCACGAGGATCATTGATCAGTTGGATTTCGCCCGTTTTATGAAGTACCCGAAATGGATTGTCGGGTACAGTGATATTACCGCCCTGCTTCTTAAACTCCACCGCCTGGGATTCCAGGGTATCCATGGACCTATGCCCATTAATTTTTCTGACGAGGGGGTTGAAGAATCCTTAAACAGGTTGAAAAACCTGCTTTTCTCAGGATACATTGAACCCATTATCTTTGCCGGTGATCATCAGAATGTCCCCGGAAAGGCCAGGGGGCGGATCATTGGCGGCAATTTATCCCTGCTTGTAAACAGCATTGGGACGGCGGATGATTTTTCAGCTGATCATCGGATATTGTTCATAGAAGATGTGGATGAATATTATTTCCGGATTGACAGGATGATGGTACAGCTGAAAAGATCCGGAAATCTAAGTCATTTATCTGGAATGATCGTCGGGAATTTCTCCATGATGCATGACAATGAAGATCCTTTTGGTGCGGATATTCAAAAGATCATCCTCGACCAGGTTAAAGAATTTAAATATCCGGTCTGTTTCGGAGCACCTTTCGGGCATGAAATACCTAATTTCCCCATTCCTGTCGGCGGATCCTTTTCCCTGGAAGTTAAGAAGGATAATGTTATCCTGAGGCAATTAGAAGATTAAGCCTGCAACCAGACCAAGGATGATCAGGATAGGTGCAAGTGCCCTGACAAAAAACAATGCAGTAGATGTAATCACAACAATCGCCACATTCAGCACGTTGAAATCGAGGGGCTGTGCCAGCAAAATTGTCGTTGTCAGGACCAGACCCGTGCTTGCCGCTGTAATTCCTTCAATGGACGCCCTGATCACCCGGTATTGTTTCAAACCATCCCAGAACCGGATTAAAAAATAAATGAGGAATGTTCCCGGGAGGAAGATCCCGAGGGAAGCAATAAATCCACCCGCGATCTCACCGCCAAGACCATATTCCCGCATGGATAAGGCACCTACATATGAACAGAATGAATAGACCGGACCCGGTACCGCCTGGACAAAGGCAAAACCGATGAGAAATTCCTCTGAGCTCAAATAATGTTTGAATTCCACAAATTCAGTAAACAAGAGCGGGATCAGCACGTTTCCGCCGCCAAATATCAAACTTCCGTTCCTGTAAAAATTCTCAAACAGACGGATCGGTAATACCCTGGTATAATGTCCGAGCAGGGCGGCCACCAGCAATACCCCGGCCCATAACATAAAATTTGACCAGTTGATGGACAGTCCTTTTTTTTCATTGATCGGTTGTTTTCTGAATTTCAGGGCGGTCAGGCTGCCGGCAAAGATCAGTATTATCGGGATCAGGTAGGGAGAACGGATGAAGAACAATAATACCGCTGAAATCATCATCAGAAAAAAAGCCGTTTTGGTCTTGATGACGGAAACGGCTATTTTAATGGCGGCGTAGCCGACAAATCCAACGGCCATGGGTTGAATATATCTTGCAAATGAAATTGAAATTTCCTTTTCATAAAAATGAGACATCAGGATGCCCATGAAAGTCATGATGATCACGGCAGGCAGTGCCCAAATCAACAGGGTCAGATAAGCCAGACGGGGGCCTCCTATCCTGAAACCAAGGGCTGTGATGGTCTGGGTAGAGGTGGGACCGGGCAGAACCTGGCACAGGGCATTTAATTCAATCAACTCCTTTTCACTCAGATAAGCACGTTTTTCAACGAAAATTTTCAAAAACAAGGCCAGATGAGCCTGAGGACCACCAAAAGCAGTAAATGATACCATTAACACATCACGCAGAAAGATGATATGTCTGATTCTCTTAATCAAAATTTAAAAATATCTATTTGATTCGATGGATGCCAAAAGATCAAAATAAAAGGAAAAATGATCATATTATGCAGAATAATAAGAAAATAAATCAAGGACAAAGAAGTCAACATCATAAATATTTCATAAGATATTTAAAATTGATTAAATTAAAAACTTGTAGTCTTTCGAAATATCAATTAAAAACCATGAAGAAGATCTCAGGAACTTTAACTGTTTTATTATCAATCATTGTTTTTATTGCCTGTGGTACAAGGGACCAATCCCGTGAAAACCAGGTAACCTCGGAACCGGATGAACAGAGCGAAAAGGAAATTCTCGTATCCCCTGTCGAGGATTCCCCTGAATTTCCTGATGCCATACTGGAGATGAATTCACCCGACGAATATGCGAGAATGGAGCCCGGAAGAGTACAGTTTTCCTATGACGTCACGAATTATGAACTCAGGGCGCAGACCCCTGATGCCGATTCCAAAAACTGCGCGAATTCCAAAGATGGGCAGCATATCCACCTCATCCTGAATAATCAGCCCTATACCGCCCATTATGAGCCTGCCTTTGAACAGGAGGTCCAGCCGGGGCATTATGTAGCCCTCTCCTTCCTGTCCCGGTCCTACCATGAAAGCATTAAAAATCCAGAGGCGTTTATCCTGCGGCAATTTACCGTAGGGGATGCGGAGGCTGAAGAAGTTGATCTCTCCGGGCCAAACCTGTTCTACAGCCGGCCCAAGGATATGTACAGCGGAGACGACACAAAAAAGATCATGCTTGATTTTTACCTGATCAATTGTAATTTATCCGAGGATGGATATAAAGTACGGGCAACGATTAACGGGCATGAATTTATCCTCACCGAATGGATCCCCTATTTCGTCGAAGGTCTTCCCATGGGAGAGAATGAATTTATGATTGAATTAATTGATGCACATGGCAACCTGGTCGACAGTCCGTTCAACCGGACTCAAAGGACCATTACCCTCGAG
>JAGTVG010000024.1 GCA_018224645.1 Cyclobacteriaceae bacterium | reverse complement strand
TTCAAGGTCACCTTCTATCTCACCTTTCTTATAAAGTTCATTGATCATATATAAACCAAGAACATCGGCTTTGCCTTCCTCAAGTGCCGATGCATGTTCTTTCAATGCGGATCTTACGGTCTCATTCCCGGTTACCGTATTTTTTATTCCCAATCCGTGGGCAACTTCATGGAACATGGTATTGGCAAAAAAAGCATCAAAGGTTATGTGGTTACGGGATCCTTCTTCTATCAGTACATGAGCGATGGGTATGAGGATCTTATCAAATTTGGCTTTCATGGCATTTTTCAACTGTAGCCTCCTTGTTCCCATGGTCAGTTGAACCTTTTCATCATTGGGAAGATTGATTGCGATGGTCTTACTGCCTGCATTACAGTCTCCGGCATAATAGATCACGTCATAAGCATTGAGTTGTCCTTCGGAACCTGGCTGTTCCTTTTTATATTCATCCGGGACTGGCAGGTTATGCTGTAGTTCGGGCAGAAATGCCTCATATCTGTCAAGCCTCTCGCTCCATTCCTTGTCCTTGATCAGGATATATGCTTCATGAGCGGCTTTATATCCATATAATTTATCTTCATAGGTTTCAATCGGTCCGATCACGACATCCAGGGTATTGGAAGTCATTTCCATCCAGGCAAGGTCGCTCTGCAGGTATTCATCATTTCTCAAAGCATCGGCACGTAAAAGAAGATATTTTTTAAGCCCTTCATCCTCAGCCAGTTCAGCCGCATTTTCAAGCAAAGTGGCTGCTCTTACCACTTCTTCATCAAAATATTCATGATAGGGAATGGATTTCAATTTACCTTCATGATCACGCCTTATCATCGTATATAGATTTTCCTTTCCTGGAAGTTCTGTTCTTTCAAATTCCTCCTTTGTCATATCTTCAGGATAGAAATTTGCCCCTTTTGGTTTTTCACCAACGCCATCAATGAAAGGTTCATTGTCATTCAACCTGTCCCATGGCCCATAATTGATTCTGGCAAAATCCAATACAGCATTATCAAGTGGTAAATTGAGAAGTGAATCTTTGTTTCCATAGGCTTCATACCAGAAGAGCTGGTCCATGATATCCGCAGCTTCAATCAAAAATGGGATCATTTTTTTCTCATTACCGGACAGAATCCCAAGATCGGCTGTCAGCTTAAAAGGGACATACATGCCTTCAAAATAATATTCCTGTAAATTATCTGCTGCGGCATTTTCTCCATTATTGTTGTCAGACTGGCAGGAAAATAAAACCAGAATTATGAATGGTATATATAAACTCCTTTTCATAGTCATTACACTGTATATATTGGTTTGTTAATTGCATTTAATTAATTTATTTGACAATTTAGTTTGTCGTTGAATTGTGTGTAAACTTACAAAATGTTGAGGCTGATATTAGCATTGTGGGTCTTTTTTCTATGTGGAATAACGGTTTCAGCTCAGGAAATTGATAGCCTTGAGTTGGAGATTACCAATACGGGAAATAGACGAAAAAAAATTGACCTGATGAATGTGTGGGTGGATCAAAATTGCCACACAAATCCTGAAAGGGCATTGGGAAAATCAATTGAAGCCCTGCAGATGGCCAATTCAATGAAATACCGGAGGGGCCGGGCTTCAGCGCATTTGAGTATGGGGAAATCCTTTCAGCAACTGGGTGAAAGTGATAGTGCGCTGGCTCATTATCAGATTGCATTAACCTTTTTCAGGGACTTAACGTTTGATTCGAAAACTGCAGAGACACTTATACAGGTTGCATCTCTTAATTTTTCACAGTCGAATTTTAAAGCCGCCCTGCAGAATGCCAATGAGGCCCTGGAGATCTATGAAATTCTGGATGACCAGATTGCCATTGCCTCCGTACATGCTTTTTTATGCGAAATAAAATCGATCCTGGGTTTCAAGACCACAGCCATTGAGGATTGCCGCCAGTCATTGATTCTATTTGAATCCATGAATCTGACCGAAGGGAAAACGGATCTGTTGAATTCGTTAGGCAAGATTTATCTGGACCTGAAGGAATTTCAGCGATCTGAGGAATACTTCACCAGGGCTTTGAATATGGCAAAATCTGAACAGGATAGTAATACAATTGCCAGCACATACCATAATCTGGGCAACGTGCACCTTGGAAAGGGTGAATATGATCAGGCCATTGATTATTTCAGCCAGGCTTTGAAACTGAATAATCTGAAGGGAAATAATCATGGGATCGGGTATTCATATTTTTATTTAGGCATTTCCGCGTCAGGGAAAAAACATTATGACAGTGCAATCCTGTTTCTGAAAAAAAGTTTACAATATGGCGAAAGGTATATGGACCTTGAAATACAGGCGAGAGATAATACGGAGATAGGGAAGATATATTTAGAAACCGGTGAATATGATCTGGCACTTGATTATTTGAAGAAAGGTTTAATGATCGCCGAAAAAATTGATGCAGATCCGATTCTTCAGACCTGTTATTACAGCATGGCAAGTTATTACGATGCAACAGGGGATATTGAAAACGCGCTGGCTTATTTCAAACATTATATGCTCCATAAGGACGAAATTTATGAAAACCAGTCTGCATTTAAGATAGCGGAAGCGGAGGCACTCTATAATCTTGAGAAAAAAGATGAGCAAATTCAGTTGCTCAGAAGTGAAAACAAAATTAAGGATCTGGAAGCGTCAGAAAGAAACCTGATGAATATCTGGTTGATTACCGGTCTTATTTTTGTCTTTACAACGATGGTGATTGTATACCGCCAGTATAAAATGCAGAATCGGGCTAATCAGATCCTGTATAAGCAGAATGATGCAATTCAACGTCAGAAAGAAGAAATAATAACACAACGCAATGACATTGAAAAGATCAACCAGATGATCACGGAAAAAAACAATCAGATCACCGACAGTATTCAATATGCAAAAAGAATTCAGTTTTCCCTTTTGCCTGGTGATCAATTATTAAAAAGGAATTTCAGGAATTCTTTTGTACTGTTCCTTCCAAAAGATATCGTCAGCGGGGATTTTTACTGGTTAAAGAACAACAATGATGTTTTATGTATGGCCATTGTCGATTGCACAGGCCATGGAGTTCCCGGAGCATTTATGACATTGCTTGCCAATTCTCTTCTAAATCAGATCTCTTTTGAGGAGAATATCAATCATTCTCCGGCCAGGTTATTAAGTATACTGGATGAAAAAGTAAAGCAGAACCTGAGTCAGCATAGTAATGCATCCCCTACTTTTGAAGGTATGGATATGGCATTGTGCGTCGTAAATTTGAAAACGAAACAGATAAATTATTCGGGCGCAAAAATTCCATTGTACTACAAACATGAGGGTAAATTTTGTCAGATACGGCCGGATCGTTTTTCCGTTGGAGGCAATGAAATCCAGGAGAAAAAATTTTCGGATATAACTTTATCCCTGGAAACCGGGGACATGATTTTCCTTGCAACTGATGGTTTTCAGGATCAATTTGGAGGGGAGGAAGGTAAAAAATTCATGAAACTTAACTTCAGGAAGCTTATCTGTAACATCAGTAATCAGCCTGTAGCGTGTCAAAAGGAATTATTGGAAAATACTTTCAATGACTGGAAAGGTATAAACCAGCAGACAGATGATGTGCTGGTAATGGGAATTGAAATATGAGAGGAAAAGTTTTTGTTCCAAATAGAATATCAGGATGAATATGGATGCTGATAAGGAAATCCTTAATAAAAAAATTGACAGGGATCAGCTATTCAATAAAATATTAAAATTTTGTGCCTATCAGGAACGATCGGAAAATGATGTGATTGAAAAATTGAAAACATTTAAGTTGAATGCCAGTGAGACCGGAAAGATCCTGAAACGGTTAAAAGAAGAAAAATTCATTGATAATCAACGCTTTGCCAGAATATATACCACAGGAAAATTACGTCATAATAAATGGGGACGGATAAGGATCAGATATGAATTAAAAAGGAAATGCATTAATAATGACGATATCGAGCAGGCGCTGGATTCTATCGATGAAGATGAATATTCTCAAACGCTCATTGAGTTAATTAAAAAAAAGAAGGGATCCATTCGTGACAGAAATCCTTTCATTCTGAGGAATAAAATAGCGCAGTATCTTTCTTCAAAAGGATTTGAAAATGATCTGGTTTGGCATATGATAAAAATTATTATTCCCTGATTTTCCTCATTTGTTTTTTCAGATATTTCTTAAAAGAGATACTTCATATTTTATCCTCCCAACCAATGAAGATAATACGTTGATTTATTATCTTGTTTTTTAAAAATGAGGTTAGGAAGAGTGAAATAATAATTAACCGTTACATAGAAAAAATGAATTTAAAGAATGCTTCCGGAACTGTGCTAGAGCAGCTTACAGATATAATTAAGCAGATTGGGGAGGGAGATTATGCCCGGACCATTCCTTCCCTGAATGCAACTGTCGGACAGCACGTAAGGCATATCGTTGAATTTTACATATGCCTGTTTGAGGGTTTGCAAACAGGCAAAGTCAATTATGATCAAAGGAAGCGGGATAAAAAAATTGAAGCTGATCAATATTTCGCCATCGATCTTATTCAGGATATTATACGGTCGATTAATGAGTACGATAATAACCCGGCATTGCAACTGGAGGTAATGTATGGGGAGACTTCAAATCGATTTAATCTCCTTGAAACTAATTATGAAAGGGAATTGGCCTATAATATTGAACATACGATCCATCATATGGCGATTGTCAGGCAGGGATTCATCGAAATTTGCCCCTATATCAAACTTCCGGATAATTTTGGAACCGCCAGTTCAACGATCCGGTATGCAGGTCAAGGTTAAATGATAAAAAGCATGTGTACGGTCACCTTTATTCCACAGGGTTCTGCAGGCTATATTTTAACAAGTAGCAGGGATGAAAAAACAACCCGCCCTTCTGCTACACCACCATTCATTGAGAAAAATCCGGGATATGAGGTAGCTTATCCTCGGGACCCTCAGGGGGGAGGAACATGGATCGGTTCTGATAGCCGGAATAATTCAGTATGTCTTTTAAACGGGGCATTCCGGATACATAAACCACAGTATCCATATCGTCATAGCAGGGGTCTTGTGGTACTCGATTTTTTTAAGTTCGGTAATTTGTTCGACTTTATAGATTTTTATGATCTGAACAACATTGAACCATATACACTGGTTATCGTCCATGATTACCGGATATTTGAATTTCGGTGGGATGGCACGCAGCGAACACTGAAAAACATGGCTTTTTCAGAACCCAGAATATGGTCTTCCGTTACTTTATATCATGAGAAAATCATAAAAAAAAGGGAAAGTTGGTTTCAGTCCTGGTTGCACGGGAAGTCTTCCATAACTGTGGAAGAGGTACTTGATTTTCACATTTTTGCAGGAGAAGGAAATAAGGAAATCGATATTCTGATGGAGAAGGATGAACTTCTCAGAACCATAAGCATTACATCTGTACTTAACCTTCAAAACGAATCAATTATGTTTTATAAAGATCTGCTGAACGGGGAAGAGCATACAATAAAGGTAGGCACAAGGGAAGAAATTTGAAATTTCTAAAGTTGAATTATTCCACACCTAATTTTCTGGTTAAGTTGACAAACTGGGAATTCTGGCCCTGGCCAGTTATTTATTTCCCAATCATGATATACTATTGCTGGTTAAGCATTAAAGCAAGATCTCCATTTTTTTTCTTTTCCACAAACCCCGGAATAGAAAGTGGAGGCTTGTTGATTGAATCAAAAAAAGATATTCTGGACCTTATCCCTGATCATTTAAAGCCGAAAACTTTATTTTTCGAATATCCTGCATCAGTTGAGGAAATATTGGAAAAAATTGGAGCAGATGGAATTCACTTCCCGGTTATTGCCAAACCTGATTATGGGGAAAGGGGGTGGATGGTCGAAAAGATTGAGGATCAGGAAGAATTGAGGATATATGTAAATCAATTACGTATTAATCTGATCATCCAGGAATTTATTGACATGCCGGTTGAAGTAGGTATTTTTTATTACAGGTTGCCGGATGAGTCAAGGGGGCACATAAGTTCGGTTACGGGGAAGGAATTATTACATGTGACCGGTGATGGATCATCAACCGTTAGGATGCTTATCAGGGATAACGCAAGGGCTAAATTGCAGCTGAAGGAACTTGAAAAAAGACACCAGGGGCTTATGAATTATGTTCCTGCCCGTAAGGAGAGGGTGGAATTAATACCCATCGGGAATCATTGCAGGGGAACTACCTTTATTGACAGAAATGACGTGATCGATAATCGTCTGGAGGAAACGGTTGATTCATTTGCACGTAGAATTCCCGGATTCTATTATGGAAGGTTCGATATAAGATGTTCAGACATTGAAAGTATGAGACAAGGGCGCACAATTAAAATTCTTGAACTTAATGGGGTTAAAAGTGAACCTGCCCACATATATCATCCTGGGAGTTCGATTATTGAAGCATACCGTGTCCTGTTTTTTCACTGGAAAATACTTTTTAAAATAGCCCTTGCCAATCATAAAAACGGATATGGGTATCCATCAATCAGGGAAGGCTGGAATACCTGGAAGAAATACCGATACTATAAAAAAATCAGAAGGTCACGGTAATTACCAGTCCAGAACATCCTCGCCCTCTGCCATTGACCTGTGTAAACCAATCGTATTATTGTTGTATAAAATCCCAAAATACAGGGTGCCTTCACGGATACCAATGCCAAATACCTGAATGGCCCGGATATCCTCTTCCTGAGCATCATCCTGCAAAGGACGTATGTTTTTTTGCACTTTTAAGGATGTACTCAGGGCACTAAGATTATCGGGAATGGAACCATTATCTGCCGATGCGGCAGGAATACCATTTAAGGAAAGAAGTAAAAGACTGCCACTCAATAAAACCGCTGATATACCCAGGGTAACCACAAGAAACCTTCTTGAAAAGACATCGAGATTTTTCATATTCAATATATTTAATGTTTCTGTTTAGGATATTGTTTGAATTTTCAATGATAATAATATTTATACTCACATTTATTTCATATTATCAAAATATATTTAGGTGACTCATTGAAATTATTTTACTTAAGTAATTCAGGTCCATTGTTGCAGATCATCCATTGATTATGTTATTCAGGATTAAGGAAGGCATATTATTATTGAGGAAAATGACCCTCCTGAAATTGTGGAACATTATGCTTCTGCGATCCGGTTACCTTATATCAAGGATCCGGCGGAAGCCATATATGATAGGAAAGCCAATGGCTATCTCAATTGAACCTACTACTGCCTGTAATTTACGTTGTCCCGAATGTCCAAGCGGTTTACGTGCATTTTCCAGGCCGGTAGGAAGCATGGGCCTGGGTTATTATGTTCAAATGATAGAAACCCTTCAACAAGCTTTATGTTATCTCAATCTATATTTCCAGGGGGAACCATTTTTAAACAGGGATTTGTTTAAAATGATTTCCTATGCCCACAAAAAAGGGATCTTTACGGCTACATCAACCAATGGACATTATCTTGATGATCAGCAGGCCAGGGAAACTGTTCTGTCCGGGCTGGATAAATTGATCATATCCGTCGATGGCAGCGACCAGGAAACCTATGAGAAATACAGGATTGGAGGTGATCTCGATAAAGTATTGGAGGGGATTAAAAATGTGATAAGCTGGAAGCATAAATTAAAAAAGCGCACTCCCCTGGTTCTGCTTCAGTTTATCATTTTTAAATCAAATCAGCATCAGATCAGTGAAATTAAAAAAATTGCATCGAAAATACGGGTGGACCATCTGGTTTTTAAAACGGCACAGATATATGATTATTCCAGCAAAATTCATTTGATCCCGGACAATCCTTCATGGAGCCGTTATTTGATCCAGCCGGACGGGACCTATTCAATAAATAATAAACAGGCTGATCATTGCTGGAGGATGTGGAGTTCAGGTGTTATCACATGGGATGGAAGCATTGTACCCTGCTGCTTTGATAAGGATGCAAGTCATCAGATGGGGCAGCTGGGAGAATTGGATTTCATCCAGATATGGAATGGTGAAAAATACAACAGATTCAGGCGACAAGTACTACTTGCACGACGCGAACTGGATATTTGCGCCAACTGTTCGGAAGGCTCCAAAGTCTGGGCCTGAAAATTAACTCTTTATTTTATTCTGCTGGTGCCGGATGATCTCCGGATGATCTGTTTCTGCAATTTATTAATATCCTTTGTGTCGCAGCCACACCCACTCTTACAATTTGAATCGTTACTGAGTGATTTCCAGAATATACTGCCCACATATCCGATGGCACCAATAAATAATACAAAAACAACTATTTCCTGAATCATACGCTTAGTCTACAAAAATCAATGCAAATATAACCATTTTTATTCATACCAGCAGGCTTCGATAATTTTTTGCATCTCAGGATGAACGGCGGCGGCGGCGATCAATTCCTTTCCATAAATAAAATTATTACCCCCCTTAAAATCCGTTACGATCCCACCAGCCCGCTGGACGATCAGGGCTCCTGCTGCCACATCCCAGGGATTCAGAAAAAATTCGAAAAATCCTTCACTTTTCCCACAGGCTACATAGGCAAGATCAACAGCGGCGCTGCCAAATCTTCGAAGGCCATGAGAATTTGCAAGAAAATGGTACATGAGCTGATTAAAATTTTTCATCTTTGAAAAGTCCCGGTAGGGGTACCCCGTGATGTATAGACCATCACTAAAATTTCTGACATTTGAAACCCTGATAACCTCACCGTCACAGTAGGCCTTTCCTTCCTTGTGGGCATAATAACATGTTCTCGATGTGATTTCCAGAATAACACCAAGAATAAGTTCTTCCCCATCCATTAATCCGATGCTGATGGAATAGGGAGGGAGACCATGCATAAAATTAGTGGTTCCATCCAGGGGATCGATCACCCAGTTTATTTTTTTGGGTACGCCAGTTCCTTCCTCAGCAATAAAGCCGGCTTCAGGAAATATTTTACCAAGGGATTCAACAAGGAATAATTCGGCTTGTTTGTCTACAAATGATACAAGATCATTTTTTCCCTTGTATTCTATTTTACTGAAATCAAAGTTTTTTCTTAGGTCATCAATCAAAAGAGCTGCTTTTTCTGTGATTTTAATGGTTTGGTTCAGGAGTGTGTCTAATGATTTCATAATTATTACTGGATATCAATCCGGGCAAAGATACGGGAAGATGAATCCAATCTGAATTAAAAACACGGGAACTAATGGCAACCCTCCACCACAATAACGAACTCGCCTTTGACAGATCTGGCTTTAAAATATTTTAATATTTCATCAAGCGTCCCGTTGCAGGTTTCTTCAAATTTTTTAGTCAATTCCCGGGATACTGAAGCTTTTCTGTCAGGTCCGAAAAATTCATTGAATTCCTCAAGACATCTGATCAGCCTGTGCGGGGATTCATAGAAGATCATTGAACGGGATTCATGCTGAAGGGATTGTAACCGGGTTTTTCTTCCTTTTTTATGGGGAAGGAATCCTTCGAACACAAATCTGTCATTGGGCAGGCCGGATTTTATCAAAGCAGGCAGGAATGCAACCGGTCCGGGCAGGCTTTCAAAGGCAATATGATTATTCAGGCAGGCATTTACGAGCAGGTAACCTGGATCGGATATTCCGGGTGTACCTGCATCTGTTACCAGACCGATTTTTTTCCCGGTTAAAAGCTGTTCAATGATCTGACCGGTAATTTTATGTTCATTATGCGAGTGATAACTCTTCAGCCGGTTGTTGATCTGATAATGATCCAGCAATTTCCTGGTGGTCCGGGTATCCTCCGCAAGGATCAGGTCAACTTCTTTCAGGATCCGGAGTGCCCTCAGCGTTATATCTTCAAGATTGCCTATTGGCGTAGGAATCAAAAATAAAAGGGCATCCTCCATCTTGTCATTGCTGAATTTTATCTATCGCCGCAGCCAGATCATGATCTTTCTGGGTGACTACATCCCCCGCATCATGGGTGGAAAGTGTGATGGTCACTTTATTATAGACATTTGCCCAGGATGGATGGTGGTCCATCTTTTCGGCGATCATGGCTACCTGTGTCATAAAAGCAAAAGCCTCCATGAAATTTTTAAATTCAAACTGCTTTTGAAGGGCATTATTTTTTTCTGTCCACATATTGTTCATAAGTTTTTTTGTTTTTCTGATATCTTCTGTAGGATCTCATTATCAACAGCAACAGAACCGGAATAATGGCCAGATGCAATTGCTGAGGCATATAATTCCAACCTATCAGGAAAAGTGTAAGGAAAATAGACCAGAATAAAAAATAATATATAGAAAATTTCAGGAACTTCGAGTGATAGATTAAAACCGGAGCCAACAGATGGAGCGGGAATGCCCATAGCAGGTTTAAATTATTTTTAGTAGTTATATGATCTGTGGCAAACCACAACAAAGCAATGATTAATCCGGCAAATCCAACAATGAGGAACAGGATCGAATCAATTCTCCTCAAATCAACCGGAAATTTCGATTCATATAAGGTAAGAAATATCATCAATAACAATATGCCTGAAAAAAGAACCATCGGCGTGAGGGAGAATCCCTTTTTTTCAATTTTAACCGGGTTGACCAGAATCTGATTACTGGCGACAAATGGTCTGCGGTCACCATCGCTGATAACATAGGCATGATCGAATGCCCTGTACAATTCAAGCGGCAGGAACATATAATTTTCGGATGAGGCCGTTTTATCGGCCGGCATGCCAAGCGCAAGGTCAATTCCGAAGTCCCCCCATGGAAAAAAGTCCTGAATATATTCATCAAGCAGCTGTCGGAATGTTTTATGTTCCCCGATATAATCATCCTCAAATACCAATTCGGCTCCCAATGCGGTCTTGAATACATCCCGGATCCTTGAAGAGCAATTATCATAAAAGAAATCATACAGGTAAAACCTGTTCTCAGGCAGGTAATTCGTATTCAGATATTCAAATATCATCCTTTTCTGTTCATAGGTGAGGTTCAGCACCTGTTCAAAAAGCGCCTGGTTTAAAAACTTATAAACCAGATTCATCCGCGCGAAATCATATCTTGATAAGGAATAATTCAGTTTACCGCGCATGAAATTTATGTAAAATCCTTGTTGATCGAAATCAAAAGTGCCATAGTTATAGACCTTGTCATAGCCGGTTTCCGGATCATGAACCCGGATGGCGCTGTGGCCGAAGCTGGCATATAATTCATTTCCAGGTTCGCCAGTGATTAAACTTATTGTTGCTTTTTCTGAAAGGGGTGGTTCCTGTTCCGGGCGGAAATTCTGTGATGAAACTTTGAAATGGAGGCTCACCAGGAATAACAGGAAAAAAAATTTCAGGTACTCCATTTCATTTCTGGGCAACAATAATGTATTGATACTGAAGACTGGTAAGATCCTTGTCGATAATCCTGAAGCCGGCATTAACCATTTCAAAGGCGGCGTTATTTGCACTTATTTTTTCTTCTTCCTCCGGCCCAACCGGAATATTTCCCGATTTAAAATCCACAACGATCAGTTTTCCACCTTGTTTAAGCCCTTGCCGGATCTTTTCAAGATAATTTTGCCGATTATCAAGTATATAATACGTATTGACAATTAATACCCAGTCGGCCTCGTCAGGTGAAAGATTCGGATCATCCGGGACGGTTAACCGTGTGGTAATATTTTCCGGGAGGGATCCTGGCAGATCTGATTTCCTTTCCTCAATGTATTCAAGAAATTTTTCTTCAATATCGATCCCGATCACAGTGGCACCCCTTCGTACCAGACGGAATGCAAAATATCCTGTACCTACCCCAACATCGGCTACTGTTTTTCCGGTTAAATCGCCCATTTTTTCCAGTACTTTATCAGGATTCTGCCAGTTCACACGTTCAGGATCCTCATATTTTTTTACCAGATCATCAAAATCGTCGAGTGAAAAAGAGGGATCAATATTCTCGCTGACGGTATCCATGGTTTGATCATTTTCAGCAGTATTATCGCTGTTGGTTCTGCATCCAATGATCAGCAAAAAGAATAATGCATAAATAATTATTCTGGGCATCAGGTCATTGATATAAACTATTCAATATTATCGTATTTATGCCATATACTCAAAGAGAACCGCCCATATTATAAGGAAATAATTCCTTTGATCAAATAAGCTTCCTTATAGATATCGATTATTTGTCCGCTGGTTTCCATATTCAGTTTACAGGAGACACCCACATATTTTCCCGTTCTGGATCTTTTAATTGATACTTTTTCAGGCGGGAAAAGGGATTTAAGCTTTTCAACCTGTTCGTGAGGGACAATAAATTTGAATAAATATTCCGTAGGGAAATCATAATGATTTTCCAGTTGAGTTTTGAAATTTTCGATGTTCCGGCTATCCCTTGTCATAATTCGGAAATGAGGAAAACCAAATGCGGTCATATACCGTTGGTTCCCCCGGAATATATCATGTTAAAAGAATTTATATCTTTCATCTATGATATCGGCATATTCCCGAATGACTTCACCAACCTGATAGGATGCCTGATTTGCTCGACGCTGCTTTAACTGATTTGCGTATGAAGTATAGTCAGCTATTTCTGGGGAACGTATCAATAAATTTAATTGAATAACGACAATCCCATCATTTTCTTCAATTGGTTCAGAAATCTCTCCCTCGTTTAACGCAAAAGCTACACCGATTGCTTTTGGTGCAAATCCAACGGATGGGAGTGCGGTGGCCGATAATTTTAGTTCTGAATTGCTGAAAACACTGGCATCTTCACCATATTGTTCAGCAATTTCATCCAGCGTTCCTTCTAGGGTACTGATACGCTGCCGGATGATTTCAGCTTTCAACTTGTTTTTTACTATGGGCAGGATCTGATTTCTGACATCATCAAGTGTTGCAGAACCCTCATCAGTTTTGTCTGTCAGGACTGCAATCACATAGTTATCTTCAAGTTCGAACACCTCCGATATTTCTCCAATGGAAGCATCGACGAAGGCCCACCGGATTACTTCCCTGGCGTCTCCCAGTCCGGAAATCCGTTGTTCATTTTTCCCTATTTTTTCAGCCACATTGATCAGCAATGAGTCTGTGGCAGCATTTTTTTCAAATTCTTCCAGATTTCCGATCATACTGGCGAAATAATCAGCCTGCCTGAATGCTTCATTCATTGTTTCATCTCCGGGGAGGATTTCCCTTTCGATGGTTGCCACTTTAAACAGTTTATTAGTTTTTACACCAGTCACATTGATCAGGTGGTATCCGAATTCTGTTTCAACGACCCTGGGGATCAATCCTTCCTGGTTCCTGGAAAACACCGCATTGGAAAATGGCTCCACCATTCGTTCCTGGCTGAACCAGCCCAGATCCCCGCCACTGGATGCTGAAGGATCATCACTGTTATTTCTTGCCAGCATAGCAAAATTAGCCCCATTCTGTAACTGACCCAGCAGATCCTGGGCCTTACGTTTTGCCTCGGCTTTATCTATGTCTGAATCAGATTGCGCCCGGATCAGGATGTGGCTGGCACGGGCATAAGATGTCGTATCCTCAAGGATTTCCGATACCTTATGCACCACATAATTTCCTGAAAGAAAATATGGACCGATTATCTGATTTTCCTTTAGATCCTCATACTGATCACGCAGACGCAGTGGAAGCTGACCAGGATGGAATGTACCGAAGGGATTGTTGCCATCCGTATTTATCCTGGCAAAAATCGAATCATCATCTACTGTTCCAAGATCGTCCGCCAACTCGTTGATCTCTTCCATCGTATAGGTCGTGTCTTCGGAAGAGGGAATAATTGGAAAAGAAACATAATTAAGTGTCCGTGTTTCTTCGACCTTATATTCGTTTTTATGTTCGTTGAAATAATTTCTCAAATCCTCTTCGGTAACTTCAATAAGCGAATCACTTACCGTGTAGTACGGTATATACATATATTTTACTTCAGCCACATCATTTTCCAGATGATACTGTTGTTCCGCTTCTGCTTTAGTGATATAATTGGTCCCAGTGAGAAGATAATCATATTTCAGCCGTAACCTTGAAGGTCTCAGGTTGCTCTCGAACAGATACCAGCCGGCCTGTTGCTGGGGCGGGAGACTGTTAATGTTCTGTAAAAATGAAATGATCTGTTCGCGCTGGAACTCGCCGGTCTCGGGATTCGTAAATGCCTGAACAAGATCAGGATGTATATTTCTTCCCTGGACCATATCCACTAGTTCTTCTTCAGTAACTTCCAGCCCTAATTTTTCATACTCCTTCTGAAAAGCTTTTTTTACGATCAGATAATCCCAGGCCTGTTGCCGGATGGTCAGCATGTCAGATTCTGAAGGATTTCTCCCGAAGTTAAGTGTAAAATTATATTTTAATTCTTCAATCTGCTGAACGTATTCTTCCTGACCGATGGTTTCTCCCGCAATTTCACCTACTTCGGTTTTATTTTTTCCTAAAATCATCGAATTGGGCCCCAGAATATCACCACCCACTAAAAAGAGGATAAGCCCGAAAGCCACGATACCTACCGCCAATCCTGTCCGTTCCCTGATTTTGCTGATTAATGCCATTTTTTCAAATTATTTAAGTGGCGCAAAAATATATACATTAATTTTAAACTCAAAATTTGCCTTGAACCATTCCCCTGTATTTAATCTTCATTTTCTTCAAGAATCGTTAATTTCACAAGGTTTATCCTGTTTTCTGCGAGTGATACGATATGGAATTTATAAGGCCGTATGATAATATCCTGATTCAAGGAAGGGATGTCCTCTATGATGGAAATAATAAATCCCCCGATGGTATCATAGTCACCTTCCGGTAAATCCCATCCATATTTTTCGTTCAGATAGTCAATTTCAAGTCTGGCACTGATCAAATAATTATGATCATCCAGCATTTGTTCTACAAGATCCTGCTCATCATGTTCATCTTCTATTTCTCCAAATATTTCTTCTATGATATCTTCCATAGTCACAATGCCCGACGTACCGCCAAATTCATCCACCACCAACGCAAGGCTTTTCCGTTCTGTAATGAACTGGACTAGGAGTGCATTGGCAGGCATGGTTTCCGGTACGATGATGATAGGTGTCAGAATACTTGAAAGATCTTTTGGTTTCTTGAAGAGTTCAAGGGAATAACAGTATCCTATGATATCATCAATCGTCTCCCTGTATATCAGGATCTTCGACAGTCCACTCTCAATGAATTCTTTTTTCAGTGTTTCTATGGAGTCATCAATGTCCACAGCAATGATCTCCGGTCTGGGTATCATACATTCCCTCACCTTCACCGTTTTAAATTCGAGTGCATTATTAAAAATTCTTGTGTCTACATCGAAAATTTTCTCCGTTTTATCTTCAATTATTTTGCTCTGAATAAAATTGTTCAGATCTGTCAGACCGAATACAGGTTGGTCTTCCTTAAATTTCAGCCTCAATACATATCTGATAATAAATTTTGAAAAATTCACAATCACAAATACCACAGGGTATAACAGGATATAGATGATCCAGATGGGCAATGCCATTATATTGAGCATCTGGTTCGGGTTGATCAGGAATATACTTTTGGGCAGGAATTCAGCGGTCATTAAAACGATCAGCGTAGCCAGGATCGTCTGTAAAATAAATACGATCATCTGATTGTTCAGGACCTCCGGCAGATGCTTAACGATCAGGGGTTCCAGAATATTAGCCATGAAGATTCCATAAACCACCAGGGCGAGTGTATTGCCGATCAGGAAAGTCCCGATAAACTGGCTGGGATTTTTTGTAAATCTTGATAATAATTTGGCTGAAAACCTTCCCTTATCCTTATCTATTTCAATTCTTAATTTATCAGAGGAAATAAAGGCAATTTCAATACCTGAAAAAAAAGCGGAAAATATAAGTGATATCAGAATTGCTGTCATGGAATTTATAGGAATGATCTACGTTTTCCCTTTATGCTTTCGGAAGGAATATATTAAGAATAATACAAATGATAACATGAATATCCAATATGATTCATAAAATCCTGTTACTATTGTCTGGTGCAATCCAATGATGATTCCAGTTACGATCAATGAGATCAGGATCGTATCATTGATTTTATTCATCCAGCGAAATGGTTCCTCTTGCATCCAGTATCCGCCACCATGAAAAATCCTGACTGGCCTCCATACCCTCCCCCATTAAAATCTGGTCCTCAGTTTCAATCCGTACAAATTTATTGGTATAAACGAGTTCTTTTTTGGGTTCCCAGAAAAGTTCTTCGGTATGCAGTTGTTCTTCATTTTCAAAGTTACTGACAATTACATTCCGAAGTGCCCGCCATTTATCCTCCTTGTTGTATTTATACGCATAGTTTGCTTCAAGGGTGGATGAAACGGAACCGTCTTTATCATAGAATTCCAGGTATAATCCTTCCGGGAATTCGCTGTCGTTGTTTTCAAACTCAAGTTGTTTAGGCGCTTCCAGTTTAAGTCTCACCACGGCAGAATCGCTGTAATAGGTCACAATGTCTGTCAGTTCAAGAATAGGTCCTTCATACAGGGTCATATCATCCACAGACCGGGTTTCCGTGCACGAAAAGAATCCCGCCATGATTAAAAGGAAATGAATGATGTATTTGCTCATAAATTAAAAACGGTCAATTTATCTGAAAATTGACCGTTTTCATAATCAATACAACCATATGGTCAATCTCTTCTCTGGATGCCAACAGATTCATTGATCCAGCAACCAATTCTGATGGGATCGCCTAATTCCATATTGTAGGTAAAAATCGTTTCCATGGCTGGAAATTGTTCTTTTGCCCTGTTCATGGCATCATAATTTCCAGCCTTCCTGTACATTTCATAGGCTGCAATAAAAACCGCCCTGTCTTCTACTTCATTGACCCCTTTCTTGCAATCATCATAGCTTGAGAAGTAAAGGTTGCCGATAAAGTTATAGGCTTCTTTTTTGGCCGGATCCTTATCTATGGCCTGATATGCCATATGCCTTGCCTTTGGTTTATTATCCAGGATGCTGTATATATTTGCCTGGTTCAGGTATAATTCAGCCTGTTTTATATTTTCATCCGTATTCCGGATTGCTTCATCATAATATTTCAATGCCATTTCATAATCCTTGCTTACATAGGAGCGGTCTCCTATCAGCTTCGCCATCCCGTAATTCGGTTCCTTTTTATAAATGTTCTTGATAGCCTCAAGAAAAATGGGGATTTCCATACATTTACCGGCAAAAGCAAGTTTGAAAATATTTTTGGCAAGTTTCAGATCATCAGGATTTTGTTGAAGCTTAGGTCCCAGTGTATTCTGAATAAAATCACAATCAACCTGTATGGTGGCGGCAAGGAGTTTATCGACATTATCTGCAATTCTTTCGAGGCGGTCCACATTTTTATCCAGGGACATTTTTGTGTCTACGATGCTCATGATTTCATCATAGATATCCAGTACCTCTGTGTCGGGAATCGTTCCGCCAGTAAGTTTATACCTTCTCACGACATCCATATAGCTGAGAAGGTTCTGATCCCATACATCATTCCCATTCAGTTCAAAAGTTTTTTTATACATTTCGTACAGTTCCTGGTATTTGGATTTATCATCCTTAAAAAAACCATAGGCAGTATAGGATTTACGGTTCATTACCTCCGCTTCTTCATTGAAATATTTGATCCGAAGATCATAGATCATCATGGTCGAATCCTGATATACCCTTTTTTGGGCTGGATCTTTTTCGGTTTCGGCTAAACTCTCAAAAATTTTGGCTCCATTAATGTATATGGACGAGTTTAAACTGGGTACATTGAATAAAATCCACTGAAGATGGGGAAGGGATTGTTTATAATTTCCCAGCTTCATCATATCAGAATAAAGAACAATCTTTTCATTTGTATAAATACTGTCCTTTTCATTGTCAGGAAAATTCCATCCTGACTGGGCAAACATTTCGGTAATACCCAATAAGATCAATGCAAGTGTAAGAATTTTTACTTTCATGATATTATTTATTCTATTTTTCTTCTATAAAACCAAATATCATTAATGGTAAATCCCAGTGCTAACCTGAAATAATTTTCAGTTATCGCAAATTCTCCACCTCCGCCACTCCTTTGTCCGTATTGGAAAGCAAGAGAAATGAGAGATGGTGCATTTCTGTTGATTACCGGTAAAGATACACCAAAATTTATACCAAAATCATAAATCTGTTCATTATTAAGGTTATAGGGGGATAATTCATAGGAAATTCCAGCCCTATAAATCATCCGGTTAAAGTAGCTTGAAACTGAAGTTGCATCAGGAATAAATTCAGCGCCGAGTCCTGCCCGGAAGCTTTTAACCAGGGGGTTTTTTACTTCACGTCTCGGATCAGAAAACTCATTCCAGTCCTGCATGATCAGGTCAGTCGAAATAAGCCATTTTGAATTGATAAAGGATACCCCGAAACCATATTTACGGGGAAGCCTCAGGGTTTCTTTCTGATCAGAAAAAATGGTATCTGTACTGAGTAATAATCCTGTAAATCTTTGCCTTTGTTCAAGCCTTTCATCACGGGTGGCATTCAGGTCATTGCCCAATTCGTAAATCCCGGCCAGAAATATCTGGGATTTATCATTCAGTTTAATATAGTACGCCGCTCCCAAACCCAGTAAAAAATCATTCACTTTTGTGGATTCATACAAGGCGGATGAAAAAGATTGTGGTTGATCGATATCAAATATGGTTTCTTCTGTTATTGAGCCAAAAAGATAGGATACCTTAAAGCCAAGAGCAAGTGATTCGAACAGATGAAATCCGGTCGAATAAAATACCGTATTCAGTCCCCCCTCACCTTTAAAATTCACACTGCTTTCCTCCTCAATCCCATCGATCTGATTTTGAGATATAATGTTATAATTGACATAACTGTAAGGAACGAGACCGAATCCTGCCGAAATCCTTGATTGTTTAATTGGAAATGCCAGGGCGAGATAACTGAGGTTGCCGGATCCATTCGTCTGGTCGAGGGTGTCACTGCTGATCGATCTTCTTTCGCCGGAAATCCCGACTTCAAATGATGTAAAAAATCCACGGATACCCAGCATGGCAGGGTTCATCAGGTTGAAATTTTTATTGCCCGGGTAAGCCACAGCGGAGACGCCCATACCCATATTCGAAACCAGGTTGGGTTGAATGATATCACCAATGCCCAGGGCAGTATAGGGAGATTGAGTGGTTTGAGCGAATACATTAAAACTAATGAACAGCACAAAGCCAACGATCCATATTACGCTAAGCGGGGTTTTCATTATAAGAAAATATCGAATAAATTCCCTTCAAAACAAGATTCGGGATTGCAAAGATGTGGTCTTTTAATTTACTTTCAAAAAATTTAACATCTCCACCACTAAAAATCACCTGAATATCTTTAAATTTTTCCTGATATTGGTGAATGAATCCGGAAATTTCCGTCAGGGTTCCATGGATTACGCCACTTAAAATCGAACTTTCGGTACTGGTTCCGATCAACGGTGCATTTTCAACTAAATCAATCAGCGGTAGATTAGCCGTATAATGATGCAGGGATTTGAGGCGCATATGAAGTCCCGGAGAAATACTTCCGCCCAGATACTCGCCCTGATCATTAATAAAATCATATGTGATACAGGTGCCTGCACTGATAATCAGTAGATTCCTTCCCGGGAATTCATTCCATGCCCCTGCCGAAAGAGCGATCCGGTCAAGTCCCAGTGTGGATGGCGTGGCATACTGGACACGGATCGGGAGTGGAGTGTTATGATTATATAAAAACAGTCTGGCGGCAGGAATGTCACGGATAAATTTTTCTACCGGGATTTTCACGGTACTTACGATGATCCGGTCAGGATTTAAATCCTTAACGAGCTGTATCAGTTCCCCGTAAGTTCTTTTTTCATAGGTTTTTACTATCGATCCATTCCTGAAAACACCTACCTTTGAAACAGTATTTCCGGAATCAATGGCTATGATCATTGATTTTATTGTTTTGATATACAATATTATTAAATAAACCGATATATGGATAGGATTACTGCAATTGGCATCATGTCAGGCACTTCAGTGGATGGACTGGATATTATTGCCGCAGAATTTTCTCATGATAACGGACGATGGGAATACCGGATCATGAAAAGCAGATCAGAAGCATACCCGGACCCGCTCAGGCAACGCCTGGTTGATTGTATCCGTTTTACCGGCGAGGAATTAGTTTTATTGGATCATCAGTTGGGGGAATATATTGGTGAAAATGTAAAAAATTTCTGTGCGGCGGAGAAAGTCCTTCCGGATATCATCGCGTGTCATGGGCATACGGTTTTTCATCAGCCGGAAAAAGGAATTACCTGCCAGATAGGGGATGGTCAGACAATCTTCCAGAAAACCGGGATCAGGGTGATCAATGATTTCAGAAAAATAGATGTATTGCGCGGAGGTCAGGGAGCACCGCTTGTTCCCGTTGGAGATAAACTTTTATTTGGAGAATATCAGTTCTGTCTTAATCTAGGCGGATTTTCAAATATATCCTTTGACAATGCTGACGATGACAGGAAAGCCTATGATATCGGACCGGCAAACATCATCCTCAACTATTTGTCCAGGCTTGTTGGAAGAGAATTTGATGACAGGGGTATGATGGCACGAAAGGGGAACCTGATCAATATCCTGTGCGAGGAATTAAATTCGTTAAGCTATTATTCAATGCCGGCACCCAAATCCCTGGGCCTTGAATGGGCACAAAAAAATATTATTCAAAGGATATCAGGAGAAAAGTTGCCCATCGAGGACCTGATGAGAACATTCGTTGAACACATCGCATTTCAGATCAATGCGGCGATTAAAAGGGAAAAAGAGTTGTATTTCAAAGCCATGAAAAACAATGTCCTTGTAACTGGCGGCGGTGCATACAATGATTTTCTGATGGAACGTCTGCATGATCTGGCCGATGGATTTGAATATGTCTTACCCGGGCGTGAGACCATTGATTTTAAGGAAGCCCTTATCTTTGCTTTTTTAGGTGTTCTGCGTTACAGGAATAGCATCAATATATGGAAATCAGTTACCGGCGCAAAACAGGATTCATCCGGAGGGACGATCCATTACCATAAGTGAATAATCACTTTTCAGAAAAAGGCATCCTTTATATGCCTGACAGTCAATCCGGGCCAGAGTGAAATGGAGATGATATCAAAACGGATCCGCTTCAGCCATTGCGTATTCTCGATGTAATAATTGGCACATTCCAGGATATTATCGATTTTTTTATCGTCAATTGCTTCTTCAGGTAGTCCGAACCTCCCGGATCCCCTGGTTTTAACCTCAACGAAAACAAGTGTTTCATCCTCTATGGCGATAATATCGATTTCATACCTGGCATAACGGTAATTCGTACATACAATCTGATAACCGGCTTTTGCCAAATATTCGATCGCAATCAATTCTCCTTTATGGCCTATTTCTTTATTTTTGCTCAACTCGATTCAATTCAACTTTAATATAATGCTATACCCGTTAAAATTCCATCCCATTTATAAGGAAAAGATATGGGGAGGAAATAAAATAAAAACTTTCCTTAAAAAAGATTTTTCGCCACTCATCCATTGTGGTGAATCCTGGGAAATTTCAGGAGTGAAGGGAAATATTTCGGTTGTGAGGGAAGGTGGATTAATGGGAAAGGATTTGAAATCCATCATTTCTGTTTATCGGGATGAGCTTATCGGCAACAGGGTATACCATAAATTCAGGGATGAGTTCCCGCTGTTGATAAAATTCATAGATGCCAAGGATGATCTTTCCATTCAGGTTCATCCCGATGATTTACTGGCAGGTTTAAGGCATGATTCTTTCGGTAAAACTGAAATGTGGTATATCCTGCAGGCTGATGAAGGTGCAAGCCTGATCGCTGGATTCAACCGTCCGGTAAATAAAAAAATGTATATGGACTATTTTAACCGGGGCAGACTGATGGAAATATTAAACCGGGAAAATGTGAAGGCAAAGGATACATTCTTTATTCCTGCTGGCCGGGTTCATACCATAGGCACCGGTTTGTTGCTGGCTGAGATACAGCAGACATCCGACATCACCTACAGGATATATGATTTTGACAGGGAGAATGAAGAAGGTAAAAAGCGAGAATTGCATGTAGAGGAAGCCTTGGATGCAATTGATTTCAGGTTTCATGAAAGTTATAAGACATCCTATGAAGAGAGGATCAACGAACCGGTTGAACTTGCTGCCTGTAAGTATTTCACCACAAATAAGCTGATCATCAATAAACAGCTCAAACGTTCATATGAAGACCTGGATTCATTCGTTATTCTGATATGTACGGAGGGGGAAGGTGTCCTGGAATATGATCAAAGGGAATATCCATTATCCCTGGGAGAGGTTGTCATGATACCTTCATGTATCAACAGGATCTCGATGGATTCGGATCGTATGGAAGTTCTCGAAGCTTATGTTACGCCAGAAACACAATGAATCAGAAAATAAATCATAAAACAATTTTTCACGATCTGGGTATCATTGATTATAAAAAAGCCTGGGATTACCAGGAGGAGCTTTTTGCGGGGATCGTTGATAGAAAGTTGAAAAACCGGGATATCACCGCCGGGAATCAGAAAACAACGCCAAACTACCTGTTGTTTTGCCAGCACCCGCATGTATATACCCTCGGAAAAAGTGGTGATCCGGCAAACCTGTTATTGAATGACCGGGAACTTCGGGAAAAAAATATTGCTTACTATAAAATAAACCGGGGAGGAGATATAACCTATCATGGACCCGGACAGCTCGTTGGATACCCGATACTCGACCTGGATAATTTTTTTACTGATATCTATAAATATTTACGGTTCCTGGAAGAAGCAGTGATCAGGACTTTACATGAATTCGGAATTGAGGCTGGAAGAATAGCGGGATTAACAGGTGTATGGATCGATCACGTTCAAAAGGTGAACCCGAGGAAGATCTGTGCAATTGGCGTTAAATCTTCCCGGTGGGTGACCATGCATGGATTCGCCTTCAATATAAATTCAGACCTCAGCTATTTTGATTATATCGTCCCATGCGGCATCCGGGATAAATCCGTGACGAGCATGTCGGCAGAACTGCAGAAGGAAGTTGATATGGACGATGTTAAAAACAGATTGAAGAAACACCTTACCGGTCTTTTTCATATGGAACTGATCGAACAGGAGAAGCCGGACCCTTATTTTTCATAGGTCAATTCACCCTTGCGGTTCCATTCCTTTAACACATATGGCGTAAAAGCGGTATCGTAGGGATCCTGTTTATACTGAATCTGTTTTTTCGCCCTCCTCAGGGCATTGTAATATTCAGTCCATTTGCCGACTTTTTCACCATATTTGTACTGACCTGTTACAGCAATCTCACCATTTTCATGAAAAAAATAATAGTTGCCTTCCTTTTCTCCATAAATCACGGGGATCACTTCTTTTAATTTTTTCCGGTCTTCATCATAATACCTGACCAGTGATTCTCTGGGCCAGCCCCGGTAATATTTTTCCTTTTCTACCAGGATGTCGTTATTGTCGAATTTTACCCATCGTCCATGTTTGGTACCCACATAAAAGATCCCCTCCTCCAGGACCTGTTCCCCCTTTATTTTCTTATAGGGTCCATGCAATATCCTTCCATATTTTTTATCGATCGTTCCGGTATTGCGGACCCTTTTTCTTCTGAAATCGAACCAGTGTACTTCAGGGACATATGGATCAGGTTCAACCCATTCCTTTAAAAAATGAAAAATTTCAATGGTTACATTATCACCGTAGCCTGTGCGGGTATATCCTTTTTTTGTTTTATATCCATAAAATACATTTCTTTTTTTCTTCTTTTTCTTTTCTTTTTTATCTGCATTTTCTTCCTCTTCCTCCTCCAGATCAAGCGTCAGCGGCTGTGAACGTTCAATGATAAATTCAATATCATCCACACTCCCGGTCTCCTGGCTCCGTACTTCCCCCGGAATGTGGAACATACAAAAGAAGAATATGATAAACAGGGTATATTTCATTTCTGTTCCAATAACGATAGGGCAAAATAAATATTTTCCAGGACAGATATAACAAAATATTTGCTCCATGGTAGAATATACAATCATTCAGAAAATGCTCAATTCTTCATGAATTCTCTTCATTCAGGTCCGGGCTGTTTCAAACCGTGTAATGGCCGACTCAATAATATCACAACATTCATGCAATTGTTCCTCCGTCATCACAAGAGGTGGGGCAAAACGGATGATATTGCCATGGGTTGGTTTTGCCAATAAACCATTTTCCTTGAGCCGGAGGCATAAGTTCCATGCGGTATCGCTTTCAGGGGAATCATTGATCTCAATGGCATTCAAAAGACCTTTCCCCCTGACCTCCCGGATCAGGGAGGTTTTGTTTTTTAAGTCTTCCATTCTTTGTCTGAAGAGTTTTCCCAAATACCGGGCATTCTGAGCAAGTTTTTCGTCCCTGATAACTTCGAGGGCGGTTATGGCCACTTTACTTCCAAGAGGATTGCCGCCATAGGTCGAGCCATGCACTCCGGGTTTCATAACGTCCATGACAGCATTGTCTGACAGCACCGCTGAAACCGGGTAAATACCCCCTGACAGTGCCTTCCCGAGGATCAGGATGTCGGGTTTTCGATAGGAATCCTGACGTTCACAATGACCCCGGCATGTACAATTCCCGCACATGGCAAGCAGACTTCCAGTCCTTGCCAGGCCTGTTTGAATTTCATCGGCAATAAAAAGAACATTATTTTTCCTGCACAGATCATATGCGTTCCTTATATAATCCTCCGAAGCTGTAATAACCCCTGCTTCACCCTGTACCGGTTCGACCAGGAATCCTGCAACATTTTCGTCACTCAGAGCATTTTCCAATGACTCAAGATCATCATACGGGATATTTATAAAGCCAGGGGTATAGGGACCAAAATGATCATGTGCCATTGGATCATTTGAAAATGAAATGATGGTGGTGGTCCGGCCGTGAAAGTTATGGTGACATACAATTATTTTTGCCCGCTCATCCGGAATCCCCTTAATTTCATAACCCCATTTCCTGCAAATTTTAATGGCAGTTTCCACAGCTTCAGCACCGGTATTCATGGGTAAAACCTTATCGAACCCAAAATATTCCGTAATATACTGTTCGTAGGCACCCAGAACATCATTATAGAAAGCCCTGGAGGTCAGTGACAATTTTTGACTCTGCTCGATCAGGCTGTCGACAATCCTTGGATGACAATGTCCCTGGTTCACCGCACTGTAGGAAGAAAGAAAATCATAATACCTGTTGCCTTCAACATCCCATACAAAAACGCCTTCTCCCCGGGCAATCACTACGGGTATGGGATGATAATTATGCGCCCCATACCTGTCTTCCAGCTGGATTGCCTGCTGACTTGTGGTTATTACTTCCGGCATGATTTTTATTTTATTAGAAAACTTCTGTCTATCAAAGTTAATTAATGATTCCTTAAAAAATGCAGAAATTCAGGCTTAAGCGGTTAATCTAAGGAACCTTTGCACCACCTGGAAACTTCATTATTTTTATTTGTTTAAATCAATGGTTTTTTTGTTTTTACATTAAAATTTCTCATCTTTGCAGACCAATTTGAAAAGCAAAACAAAACAAAATGTCCAGAGTTTGTCAGGTTTCAGGGAAAAGGCCCAGGGTGGGTAACAATGTTTCTCACTCGAATATAAAGACAAAGCGCAAATTTTATCCCAATCTTCAGAAAAAGAGGTTTTATATTCCTGAAGAGGACCGGTGGGTAACCTTAAAGGTGTCCGTTTCGGTTATAAGGACCATCAATAAAAATGGAATATCTGCTGTGTTGAAAAAAGCGGCCAAAAAAGGGACGCTTGTAATGAAATAATAATTAAACAGTCATGGCAAAAAAAGGTAACAGGGTACAGGTAATATTAGAATGTACAGAACATAAAAATTCCGGTCAGCCCGGTACGTCGAGATATATAACAACCAAAAACAGGAAAAATACACCTGAAAGGTTGGAACTGAAGAAATACAATCCGATTCTCAAGAAATATACCGTTCATAAAGAAATTAAATAATTATGGCTAAGAAGGTTGTTGCTACACTAAAAAAAGGGAAGGATTTCGCCAGAATCATAAAGACCGTAAAATCTCCGAAAACAGGAGCCTATACCTTCAAGGAGGAAATGGTTCCTGTCGATATGGTGAAAGATGTCCTCTCCTCAGATAAATAACCTCATTTTAAAATATTGCAGGTTAAATGGTCCCAATTATGGGACTTTTTTGTTGTTGAAAAATGGATTAAATTGATATTATGGCGCTATTCAAATTTCTTTCCAAGGACAAAAAAGAATCACTGGATAAAGGGCTGGAAAAAACAAAGGAGAATTTTTTTCAGAAGCTGGGCAAGGCCGTTGCAGGGAAATCCAGAGTTGATGAGGAGGTACTTGATGAACTGGAAGAAATACTTATCACCTCCGATGTGGGTGTCACCACAACCCTAAAGATCATCCGGAGGATCGAGGAAAGGGTTGCCCGGGATAAATATCTGAATACGGATGAATTGAATAATATCTTAAAGGAAGAGATTGCCACCCTGCTTTCTGAAAATAAAACCATGGATGTTACCGATTTTGACATCCCTGCAGGGTCCATGCCCTATGTAATCCTGGTGGTTGGTGTCAATGGAGTAGGGAAAACCACAACAATCGGGAAACTCGCAGCACAATTTAAAAAAAATGGGAAAAAAGTTATCCTTGGTGCGGCAGATACCTTCCGGGCTGCAGCTGTGGAACAGCTGATATTGTGGGGACAGCGGGTGGGAGTTGAAGTTGTATCCCTTGGCATGAATACCGATCCGGGTTCAGTGGCATTCGATGCTGTAAAAAAAGGTGTTGAGACAGACGCTGATGTGGTTATCATTGATACTGCAGGCCGTCTCCATACCAAGGTAAACCTGATGAATGAACTGGCTAAGATCAAACGCGTAATTCAGAAGTTCATACCGGAGGCTCCGCAGGAGGTGTTACTTATCCTCGACGGAAGCACCGGGCAGAACGCGTTCATTCAGGCAACTGAATTTACAAAGGCAACCGAAGTTACGGCCATTGCGATCACAAAACTTGACGGGACAGCCAAGGGAGGAGTTGTGATCGGTATTTCCGATGAATTCAGGATTCCGGTTAAATATATCGGTGTGGGAGAGAAGATTGATGACCTGCAGGTCTTTAATAAAATGGAATTCGTAGATTCGCTGTTCAAGCGTAATACCGGTTAATCATTCTACTGTATCGACGGTTTCAGGTGGAGGGACCCATTTTTTTTAAATAAAGGAATACTGTAAAAAATCTGGTAGTTGAGCCCCCAGTGGCTATCCTGGGAGTTCTTCCCAAATCCGGGGATCCAGAAAGTGGCGAATGAGCTAGGTTGTGATGATACACCAGAAGCAAATTTGAATCTTCCAGTCCATCCTAAGAATATGCCTTTCCAGATCCGTACTTTCATGCCCGTCACAAATTCAAGCCACATGCCGCTCCGGTCAACTTCGGCGATCTCATTCGTATATGATCCATACAGCGGATCCTCCATCCGGAAGGTAAAGTTTTCAGTAAACCGGGTGCCGGCATAGCGTAATCCAATATATATGGCATTGTTATCTGGATCCGGTTTTATAAAATTATAGTCAAAACCAATCCGCACGTAATTTCCGGAATTTTCATAACCATAATCCGTTTCATCGATGATCCAGGACCCAAATCCATAGTCCCCGGCAATTAAAAAACGGTTGAAATCAATATCGGCATTGAATTCATTTTGTATTTTTTCTCCAGATACAAGACTCGCACCAATGTAGGTCAGGTCAGTTCCAAGTTTGAACTGCGATGGTATGTATTTACTTCCCTGGGAGAAGGCAGACTGAACCATTACCAAAAACCAGGAAACACTAATGATATATTTTAATATCGGTATCATTCAGAATATTAAGTTCATCGAATTGTACGGTGGATCCAGGGAAACTTGTATTCAGGACCTGAAGTTGTCTGTATTGCAGTTCAAATCCGCAGGACGGCGATATCAGTCGCTGCTGCTGTGAATAACCGACCACCAGTGTATCTGTTCGACTGTTCACATTACGGAAGATAAACGCCGTTTGTGATTCGCCGGTATTGATTGGAAGACCGATCCTGTTCAAGGACGTATCGGAATAGAATATATACTCCGAACCAAGGGCCGTGATATAGTCGATCTCTATATTTTTTCTGGTCTCGGTGGAATCAAGGAACTGGACGATGAGATAATCCCGGGAAAATGAAATACAGACGTTATTTTCACATGACATGATCAGCCAGGCCAATCCCGGAAGCAAGAAAATTAAGATGGAGCCAGATCTCAAGACAGCCAGATTTTATGATATCCTGCCAAAATTATTTAAATAATTCATAGATGTATAGAGATATACATTCTAATTATAAAAACCGAATGCGTATTTTTTAGTTATTTTGTCAGTTGATCCAGAAATTCAAATTTGAAAACCAAAGGAACACGGAAATATAAAGTGAATGTTGTGACCATGGGTTGTGCCAAGAACCTGGTCGATTCGGAAGTTCTTATAACCCAGTTAAAAGCCAATAAGATCAATGTGTATCATGAAAAGGATAATGTTCAATCTGACATTGTCATTGTAAACACCTGCGGTTTTATTGAAAATGCCAAACAGGAATCGATCGATACCATTCTGAATTTCGTAAAGGCGAAAAAACAGGGGCTAATCCAGAAGTTGTATGTGACCGGATGTCTCTCTCAACGTTACAGGGAGGAACTTGAAACAGAGATACCGCAGGTCGATGCTTATTTCGGTACCAGGGATCTTCCTGCCCTTTTAAAAAGATTCAATGTCGATTACCGGCATGAACTTCTGGGCGAAAGATTGACTTCCACCAGGTCACACTATGCCTATCTGAAGATCTCCGAAGGATGTGACAGGCCATGTTCCTTCTGTGCCATACCGCTCATGAGAGGAAATCACAGGTCAAGGCCTGTTGAGGAGCTTGTTCAGGAAGCTTCCTTCCTGGCTGAGCGGGGCGTTAAAGAACTCCTGCTGATCGCCCAGGACTCTACGTATTACGGCATCGATCTTTACAACACCCGGATGCTGGGAAAATTAATGGACAGTCTGGCGAAAATTGACCGTATTGAATGGATCAGGCTTCATTATGCCTTTCCGGCCGGATTTCCTGAGGACGCATTGCATATCATGGCCGACAATGAAAATATCTGTAAATATATCGATATGCCTCTGCAGCATGCTTCTTCAAAAATGCTGAAGATTATGCGCAGGGGCATTACCAGGGAAAGAACAGAGGCGCTGATTGAAAAAATCCGGAATCTGGTTCCGGGAATAGGCATACGGACCACCATGCTCGTTGGCCATCCGGGTGAAACCGGGAAGGATTTTGAGGAGATGATTGATTTTATTGAAAAGGTAAAATTTGACCGGCTGGGTGTGTTCACTTATTCACACGAGGAAGGTACCCATTCCTGGTCATTGAAGGATACGGTGCCGAAAAGGGAAAAACAACGGCGTGCGGATGAATTGATGGAAGTACAGGCTTCTATCTCTGGCCGCCTTAACCAGCAGCGGATCGGTAAAATTTTAAAGGTGATCATCGACCGGAAGGAAAATGGCCATTATATTGGAAGAACTGAATATGATTCACCGGAAGTGGATAATGAAGTTCTGATCGATGCCGGAGTTCATAAACTTCGCACCGGGGAATTTTCCAGCATTTTCATCACGGATGCATTGCCATTCGATCTGATTGGCAAACCCCATACAGGTGATTCCTGAAGATCAAAAAATATAACTATATAAGGAAATGTATTGTGATAAAATGGACCTTTCGGAAACAGGTCAATTCCCGGATATCTTATTCGATTACCTGGAGGGGAAGCCCGAACTGGCTTCCTTTTACCGGTATGCACCCAACCTTGCCTCCTTTAAAGAATGTACAGCAAACCGAAACCTTGATCATTCCGTACGGAAGGTCCTGGTAAAATGTCTTGGCAGCCAGTATCAATCCATACAGGTTCCGGAAGCTGTTACCGCCAATATTAAAAAACTGGAAAATAAAAATACATTCACGGTGACGACCGGGCATCAACTGAATATTTTTACCGGCCCTCTTTATTTTATTTTTAAGATCATTTCTGTGATCAATACCTGCCGGATCTTAAAACGCGAATATCCGGATTATGATTTTGTACCGGTCTACTGGATGGCTTCGGAAGACCATGATCTTGAAGAGATCTCCTCATTTACCCTCTTCGGTAATACCTATACCTGGGAGACTTCCCAAAGTGGCCCTGTCGGACGGATGGCTCCCGCCTCTCTCAACCAGGTCATCGACAAGTTACCTGAAGATGTTGCCCTGTTCAGAAAAGCCTATACACAATTCAACAGACTTTCCGATGCGACCCGGTATTATATAAATGAATTGTTCGGCTTATACGGACTTGTGGTGATCGATGGGGATCAAAGGGAACTGAAAGACCTGTTTAAGGATATTATGAAGGATGATATTATCAACCACCATGCCAACGACCTGGTTGAGGAGTCATCATCCCGTTTAACCGGGCTGGGTTATGGGGCACAGGTATATCCGAGGACGGTCAATCTGTTTTATATGAACGACCAGCTCAGGGGACGTATCGTACGGGAACAGGACATGTATAAAGTGCTCGAAACCAACATCGCATTTTCAGGAAAAGAGATCCTCGAACTGACCGAAAAATCACCTGAGATGTTCAGCCCCAATGTGATTTTACGTCCTTTATACCAGGAACGGATCCTGCCCAACATCGCCTATATCGGAGGTCCCGCTGAAGTTGCCTACTGGCTTCAGCTGAAGGATTTATTTAAATATTATAATGTTCCTTTTCCAATCCTCATGCCCAGGAATTTTGCCATGATCATAGGAAAAAGCCTCAATAAAAAATTGAAAAAACTGCAGATCAGCGGGAAAGACCTGTTCCTTGATGTCAATAAACTCAAGGGCATTTACTTGGAAAAACATTCCGCCAATTTCATCAGCCTGGAGAGTGAAAAAAAGATCATGGACGAAATTCTGGAATCCGTTAAAAATAAAACCCGTAGCATTGATCACAGCCTGGAAGGATTTATTGAGGCTGAAAAAGCAAAGATCCTCAAGGAATTTGCAACCATGGAAAAGAAGCTCGAAAAAGCAGTGGAAAAAAAGCATGAGACAGGAATCCGGCAGGTGGAAAATTTGAAGGAGAAACTTTTTCCCGGCGGAAAACTTCAGGAAAGGGTCGAAAATTTTCTCTCTTTTTATCTCAATGATCCGGATTTTATCTCTACCCTTATCCGGACATTTGATCCATTTGACTATAAGTTCAATATCATATATGAGGAATGATGGTCTTATTTCTGCGCACGGACCATTTCTTTTTTCCCGGGTGGTCCGGTCAGATTTTCTACCTTAAAACCTATCTGTTTAAGGTTTCTTTTAAAATTTCCCTGTGAACAGTAGGTTACAAGAACCCCGTCAGGGACCAGCATTCCATAGGCTTTAGCAAGTAATTCGGGGCTCCAGATTTCAGGTTGTTTTCCAGGGGCGAATGCATCATAATAGACAATATCAAAGATTTTATCATCCTGCAGGTATTCCTCAAACGTTATCTTCTCTTTTTTGATGATAAAATGTTCAGTAAGCGGTGTTTCGATGCCCCATTCAGCTTCATGGATTTCAGTGAAGAGTTTATCGGGTACGGATTCCGGAAGAAGGCCGGGATAATTCAATTGTTTATACAGCCCGTGTTCGAGCGGAAACGGTTCGATTGCATGATACTGGATCCTGCAACCGAACTTCCGGGCCTCCAGGGCAGTCAACAGTGCATTCAGTCCGGTGCCAAGGCCCAGTTCAAAAATCCCGATATTTTTTTTCACGGCGTTACTGAGGTAATATCTCAATCCATTCCAGATAAATACGTGCATTGATTCCCTGATGGCCCCATGCCTGGAGTGATATGTTTCATCCAACTCTATGGCAAACAGGGTATGGGATCCATCACCAGTCATGATGAGTTCCTTATTCATCTCAGTTTTTATATAACAATACCACAGCGTATGCTTCGATCCCTTTTTCCTCCCCGACAAATCCCATTTTTTCCTTGGTGGTTGCCTTAATGGAGATCTGATCATGCTCAATTGAAAGTATCCTGCACAGACAATCCTGCATGGAAGTGATATGCGGATTTATTTTTGGCTTTTCAAGGCATATCGTTGAGTCAATATTCCCGATTTTATACCCTTTATCTTCGATCAGGGTAAATACCTTTTGCAGGAGAATTTTGCTGTCGATGCCTTTATATGCTGGATCTGTATCAGGGAAATGATATCCAATATCCCTTAAGCAGGCAGCTCCCAGGATTGCATCGGAGATGGCATGGATAAGCACATCGGCATCAGAATGGCCCATAGCTCCCTTATCATGTTCAATTTTGATCCCACCCAGCCACAGATCATAACCGGCTGCGAGCTGGTGAACATCGTAACCGAATCCTATTTTAAAATTCATTTATCTGTTATTTGTAAAAATAATGCCAAAAGTAATTTCCAGGCCCGTATAATCAAGCCTGGATTCCGGAAAATCCAGATTGACTGTTTCCATTCCCGCCGAATCTGCTCCCATCGCCGTTCCCTTTAAATTGAGATCAGATCCTCCCGAAAGGTAATTGACTTCAATATTAATTCCGAATTGCCTTGAGAAATAAGTGATTACCTCCCCACCGAACATATATCCGAGACCGATGTTATTTTCATAATCCAGATCAGCATTGGCTATTTCCCAGTTATAATAGCCTGCAAGGACCCTGTCAAAATTTCCGTAGTTCACATGATTGCTGAAATTATAAAATCCGAAACCGCCACCCTTGACCCGTAAGACCATATTCCCGGCCTGGGCTTCCAGAACAGCTTCCAGGGGGAC
>JAGTVG010000023.1 GCA_018224645.1 Cyclobacteriaceae bacterium | reverse complement strand
TCCGGTGCCCTTCCCCTTGAGATTACTGGTGCTTGCTCATTCGGGGAGTATTCAAATGTCAATGCAACTTCCGAGGCTGATACACTAGCCCCGGATCCTTCCTGTGGCGCTTTCAGGGGGGGGATGTGTGGTTTAAAACCACGGTTCCTGCATCTGGATCCTTGAGACTGGAAACGTGGAATCTCTGGAGTCCGACCCCGGTCTCTGTTACGATATACTCCGGAGTTTGTGGTTCCCTGACTGAGATTTTCTGTTTACAGCTCGATGAGGCGAGGAGTTTTTTCGATCCGATCATGGCCGGAGAAACGGTATTTATCAGGATTTACAATTTTGACACGGAAGAAGGAGGTGAATTTGAATTATGCATATACGCCCCCGATGAACCACCCAACGATAATTGTGATGAAGCATTTGAGATCGAGGTGACTGAGAGTTGCAATAGGGTGACTTTCACGAATGGTCTTGCCACCTTCCAGCCGGAATCGGTTGCTCCTGATCCTTCATGCGGTGTATACCGCGGCGGCGATGTGTGGTTTAAGGCCGTAATGCCAACGTCGGAAAACCTGAGGCTGGAGACCAATAACCTGACGGGTGTAAATGCCCATTCAGTAACCCTGTATAATGGGGCTTGTGGTTCGCTGACTGAAAAATTCTGTATTCAACTTGATGAAAAGGAAACCTTCCATGCACCGGACCTGGCCGGGCAAATCCGATACCTGCGTTTTTTTACCTATAGTAACGAGGAAGGTGGTCCCTTCGACTTATGCATATTTGAGCCGGTCTGCCGGGATACCGTTGTAGACGCCGGCACATTGACCTTGTGCCGGGGAGAAAGTTTTGCTTTCGGTTCGCAGGTTGCAGACAAGCCCGGTATTTATTTGGAACTATTTGAAACGGCTGAAGGTTGTGACTCACTGGTGTACCTGACAATTTCCATCAATCCTGTATATGAATCGGAGGAATCATTCACCCTTTGTCCGGGAGAAATTTATACCTTCCCGGATGGTATGGTTCATGACAAAATCTTCACTGGTAAAATACACACAAGTCATTTATTAACATCTCAGGGATGTGACAGCCTGATTGAAACAACCCTGAGGGTCCGCGAAATCGATAATTCGGTGTCGCAAATTGGATTAACCCTGACAGCAAATGAAGATTCAGCAACTTATCAGTGGATTGATTGTTCCATTGGATCCATGCCCTTGCCTGGAGAAGTCGGACAGATATTTAACGGGGAGGCTGGTAAAGACTATTCGGTGGAGATCACAAGGGAAGGATGTACATACATTTCCGATTGTTATCGAATAGAGGTAGTAGGCTTGGAAAAGGAAAATGATAGGGGAATCAGGATATATCCCAACCCGGTGAATTCTTCGTTGAGTATAGATTCCCATACATATCAGGAAGATTTATTCCTGGAGTTGACAGGGATAAATGGCCAGTCCGTTGTATCCGGCTATAAAATGGTAAAACCCATATCGGTATTGGATGTCGATCATTTACCGGCAGGTCCGTACATACTGGGGATCGCAACAGGGAATAAAATAATCCGGATTAGGATCATTAAAGAATAGAATTTAGGGTTCTACTCGTACTACGACTTAAGTCGTAGTACGAGTTCAGGAATGAAAATTCAATATTTCGAAATTTCATTGCAAAAACATGGAAAAATGGTCTGATTTACTGCATTTATGCGTGAAAACTGGTAAAAAAGTGAAAAAGTTCTCAAAAATTCAATTTCAGTTTTTGGGATTTACGGCCCGGATATATTGACTATCCTCCTGTTCAGTGCATGCCCCAAGGATCAGGGCAAAAATAAGTAACTTAAAAATTTTCATTCGGTATGATCTTTATTTGGTTAAATGTAGATATTCATGCCATGACTTGGAGTCATGGCATGAATATCTTCATTTAATCTCCGTTTTCCAGGAGATCATCCGATGCCAACACCAGAAACATATAGTTAAGGGCACCTCCACCCATTACATACTCCGTCTGCTGCCAGAGATAAGGCCATATTTTTAACTCAGGAAGATCGGGCCTGATCAGGGCTGTCCCTGAGGCGGAACCTCCGGGAATATAAGACCACTCATCCCGGTTCACCCCATACGCCACCAGCAATGATTTTGCACCTACTCCTGAAACAAACGAAGCCGTATTTTCACCGGGATGAACCCCAAGCACAAAATTCATGGCATTGTAAACAGGTTCTGCAGGAAATATTTCAGGAAATCCACGGTGCAGGAAATACTGATTAACGCCAAAACGCTGAATGATCCATCCGGCCCCCCAGATTGCCGGCCTGTAACTGACCCCGTAAGGAGTTTCATTCATGAGTGAATCCACCTCCATGGCATAATCCTTAAGTACTTCACGTACCTCTTCCAGAAACTGGGTATCATTTATCCTTGATGCCACACGTGCAATAGCCGGTCCTGTAAACCTGATGTTTTCTGTGATCAGTTTTTTATTCGACAATAGGAAATTCAGGTATATTTCCTTTTCCGTGGAAAGATATAATGCAGCCGCAGCATCTACTAGCCCGGGATGTTGGGACTCCAGATGTCCCTCATACAATGCTTCCGCCGTTTCCAGGCAATCTTCAGCGAGGTCATCATTGTATCCTTTCAGACTTCGAAAGGTGGTAGCCAAACAGGCTGCAACATCCAATTCCCTTCTCGGGTTTTCTTCGGTAAATACCCAGCGGTCGTCACGGATCCCGGAATGTGTCCCGCTTTGCCGTGAGGAATCCATTTGTGATGAATATACCAGGTTATCGGTCATGACCGATCCGTCACCCAGCAGGGAATACTGCCTCCCTGTCGGACAGATGATCCCCCTGTATAACCTGCCCATAGATTTATATCCGCCGACTACGGTCAGGGCACCATGTTCGATCTGCTGCAGAATATCCGGGATACCATCCGGCATATGCATTTCAACCAGCTTGTTCTCCTGGTCGACGGTCGTTTCATCATGTTCCGGCCTGAATAATTCCCAGGTAAAGGCAAGCATCCGGGTGGTATTGGCCTGGGATTCCACGCGCAGGTCATAATCCCCGGCATCGTGCCAGCCACCCACATTCAACCCGGGTACCGGATCAAAGGGTTTAAATTTTGAAAGTGTCGACGGACCCTGTCGGTATCCGTCAAAATGAATATGGTCCACAGGGGCCATCAGGGCATCATCATTGTGGCAGAGACCATGCCATACCTTTACGCGGTCATTGATCCTCATGTGGCACATCTGGACCGGGAGATAATATTCAAGGGTCGGCTGCCATACATGTCGTTTAAATACATCATCGTGAATCATGAATGGTTCAGAAAGTATTTCCCCATACTCCAACCGGTACATGCCGGGCTGACTGACTTCCGAAAAGTCAACCTGCGCGTACTGATAGCGGAGGAACTTGCCCCACATTTCTGGCTTCAGGGTCATGACCGTTTCATAACCTCCATCCCCGCTGATCCTTAATAACGAAAGATCTCCGGCATTTTTCACCCTTTTATCCATTTCCAGTACAGCTATCTTCTGCTGATTTGGCCGGTATCCGACCTGGGAGACCTGGATCACCGGCTGATAGGTGTAATCCGCTTCATAGGCGGGAGTGATCAGCCATTCGGCAGCCTTCCCGATGATGCCTTCTTTCAGGGAGGAACGTAAAACGAACCACCCGTTATTCCGCTGTGCGCGGCCGTCAACAAGTTCAAGATCATTCATTAACGATTCAAAGACGATCATTTCATCCGGAGATTCAGGCAAAACCACCAGTTTACCGCCGGTGGCCATTGGCCGGACCTCGATCTGTTTTTCATTGTTATAATGAACCGGGCCATTGATCTGACGTGGGAAAAGCCCCGGAGTCTCATCCATATAATAAGTCCTTTCAAAATACTGTCCCGGGAAAAGTTCCAGGCTGAAATATGCCTTTCCTGCCCATCTTTCAGGAATGGGTTTGTCCGTG
>JAGTVG010000022.1 GCA_018224645.1 Cyclobacteriaceae bacterium | reverse complement strand
CAGGTAATTTCTGCCGGTCTGCAACTGCGATGAAAAATAATCCCCATCTTTTTCAATTAATTTCAGGAGCAGGTTCCCTTTGCCATCCAGTTCAACGCCTTCCTCTGTCCAGGTCTCGTGTCGCATCTGCATCAAATGTAAACGGTAATCCCATTTTCCGGTATCCAGTTCAACTCCCTCGAATTCATCATGCCAGACCAGCCTCCATTTTTTTCCTTCCGGAAGCTGACTGGCCACGAAGGAAGATCCGTCCAATTTGGCAAAATCTTGTTGATCATGGTTACCGTTATCTTTTTGCGTGCAACTCGTCGATATGATGATAAGAAGAATTGAAAATGAAAGGATTTTAATAATCAATCCGGATTTTAATTCAAATCGGGCCAATTCGGAGCAATATTTGTAGTGCTCTGGAAATGAAATCATGTTTATATCAAATTTAGGTTAAACGGTTGGACCAGAATATGCCGAAAAGGGCAATTGTATGCGCTCTGCAGAGGTAATCCAATTCTCATTTCGGTCTTATAATATTAGCGTGACGTTATCCGTTGAATGCTAAACTCAATGGTCTAACTGCCAAAGTTGTATATACCCGGCATGGGTACAGGGGCAATGGCCAGATCCCCCAGTTCATATTTTTCCAGTGAAAAATCCTGCTTTGTGTTCATAGCCATTTCCCAGGTGATCTCCTTTCCACTGTAACACGCTTCACGGCCCAGGATTGCGGTCATCGTTGACTCGGCAATCTGTTTTGCTTCGTTTATGGGTTCACCAATCCGGATGCTGTGTATCAGTTCATCATGTTCTGTCTGATAAGCATTGTTCTTCTCTCCCCGGAAGCGCCATGGCTGGCCATTCAGCAGGCTTATTCCGGTGTGCTGATAGGAAAAATGTCCGCGTCCTTTTGCACCGATAAATACATCATCAATATAATTGGAACAGCCATTGATCTGTCGGTCAAGACAGAAAATGGTTACATCGTTGGGGTATTCATACTGAACTGAATAATGATCGTAAGCATTGCCAAAAGTATTCCCTGTTCTTACCTGTCTTCCGCCAAGACCGATTGCTTTGATTGGATTTGCCTGGCAAACCCAGTTCATCAGGTCAATGGAATGGATAAACTGTTCCACAAAAATATCCCCGGAAAGCCAGTTATAATACATCCAGTTCCGAAGCTGGGTTTCCATGGCTGTCCATTCAGGCTTTGGATCCAGATACCATAATTCCCCGATCAACCACCTGCATACGCCGGACCGGAGATCACCTATTTCCCCATCATGAATTCTTTTTACTACCTCCTGGAAAGAGTAATCCCTTCTCCGTTGGGTACCCGCACCGATGGCCAACCCTTTCTTTTTCGCTAATTCCCCTGATTCAATCACGGATTTTACACCCCTGGTGTCTACGGCGACCGGTTTTTCAACAAATACATTTTTTCCCGCCTCAATGGCTGCCCGCAGGTGTACCGGACGAAAATGAGGTGGCGTTGCCAGGATAATATAATTGATTTCCGGGATCTCCAGCAATTTTTTGTAGGCATCGAATCCAACAAAACATCTGTTTATGTCCACATTCATACCGACCTTTTCAAGCTGTTCCCTGCTTGTATTCAACCGGTCCTGAAAGACATCGGCCATTGCCATGATCTTTACGTTTTCCTTTGCTGCTTTTGCCCCTTCAATGGCATTTTCTGTATGATATCCATAGGAGGGGTAAATGCTATTGGTTGCGGCATGTACGGCATCCAGGGCAGCACCGGTTCCCCGCCCTCCACAGCCGATCAGTCCTATATTGATCTGCTCATCCGGTGCAGCGTGTGAAGTGATCATAAAAGGCAAATTGAGTGCGACAGTGGTTCCTGCAATCTGGAATCCTGATTTTTTAATGAATTGCCTTCGGGATACTTTATTTTTTAATGCATTTTTCATAACATTTTTCGTTTAGTTACTTCCTGTTCTAGAACGGGTGCTTATTTTAAAAACTTAACTTCAATGAAAGTGATGAAATATAAATATGGAAAATATAAAATTTTATTTCCTGGTCCCTGGCGGTATTCACGGACAATATCAGGGGTGGCTGCATTAAGCATGAGTAGGATTTTATTGAACATTGCCTTCCATTATTGGCTCCTGATCAATAATTCATGTTCCGGTCCGGCTACTCCTGCCAGATTTACCGTCCGGAAAATAATTTTTTGGTCCTCCTTTCCAAGTGATATTTCCACTGTATCCTTCACCATATCCCATTCAGGCCGACCGTAAAGTTTCATCTGATATTCCTTCAGGTTTGGTGTATTCGAGACGAGTATAACAGAAACTTTATCTCCGGCTATTACAGCCTTTGAACTGAGTGTATTGGGTGTCCACTCGATCGCCTCCCTGTTTTTTTCGGTTATGAGATATTCTGTATTGTATGCCCAGTGCGGCTTCCCGTCCCAGATCCAGGTATTGTTTCTATAATAATCATCCTCATACATGACCAGTAGTGTTTCATAATCAGGCCAGGCTGTGAACATGTCATTGTAAACATGCCATTCTATCCAGGTATAGGTTTGCATGTAATTTTCTTTTGAGTTTCCTGTTTCATCATCTGTTTCAATGAATTTCCGGTCGGGTCCTTTTACAAGCACTACATCTGCACCTTTGTTTTTCAGATATTCATCACGAACCTCAAGGGCGGATAAAGGATTGCCATTTTTTTCAAAATGATGATCGTATTTCGCATCGGACAAAAACCATTTATTACGGTCGTTGAGCCATATTTCATTGATGCCGTGATGCCCGTCAGGGCCCCCTTTTACCCCCGGGCCGGCACCAATTGGACGGGTCACATATCCATAGGCATTCATTATACCATTTTGTACCGTCATAAAATGGCCACAATGAAAACCCTGTCCTTCCAGGGCTGCATCTAGAATACCTTCCGTAAAACCATCCCCGGGATATGGATCTCCGAAATCATCTATTTTTATGATGGACTTGATCCAATGCCTAAGCATCAAAATCCGTCGGAATTCATCCGTTTCTCCATGAAAAACCGTATCAAGTTGATATTTAACAATCAGGTGCCGGAATTTTGGGGATCCGAGGTTTTCAGCTGATAAAAATACAGTGTTTGGTATAAACCGGGGATTCGAAACTTCAGTAACCTGGTATTCCCCGGGATTACATGCAATCAATAAGATTCCCAGGGTTATGGGAAGAATAAAGTTGTTTTTCATTTTTCATTATATTTATTTTATTCCAGTAATAAAAATAGAAATAATTTAGGGCACGGCAACAAAATAAATTCATTGTTTATTAGGCTCAGATCCATGAAGCTGATTGTGGTTGAGGATATCCCAGATTTTAAGGGCATCCCAATTTTTTGGATTCAAATTTTATAATATGACGAAAACTAGAGAAATTAAACGGCGTAATTTTATCAAAAAAGTATCAGCCGTCAGTATGGGCATAACCCTGCAGGTCCCATCCCATCATTTCAGTGGTAAGAAAAAAAATTCTACCGTCAGGATTGGAATTATCGGTACCGGTAACCGGGGCTCCCATTTACTTAAACTCCTCATGGGAATTCAGGATGTTGAGATCGTATCCTTGTGCGACATAAACCAAATGAATCTGGATAATGCGGTTAATATTTGTGTGAATGCGGGCAGAAAAAGACCTGACGGATACTTTAAGGATGAATATAGTTACAAAGAATTACTTGACCGGGAGGATATTGATGCGGTGATTATTGCCACCTATTGGGAAAGCCATACCCCAATTGCCCTTTATGCCATGGAACAGGGTAAATATCCGGGCGTTGAGGTTCCTGCCGCAATCACATTGGAACAATGCTGGGATCTGGTTAACACCTCTGAAAAAACTGGCATCCCGTGTATGATGCTTGAAAACTGGAGTTTTAGAAAGGATAACCTGGCAGTTCTGAATATGATCCGGAAAGGTCTGCTGGGAGACATGGTGCATTGTCACTGCGCCCATTCCCACGATTGTATAGACCACTGGTTTTTTGATGCCAATGATGGAAGTCAACGCTGGGCGGCAAAGTATCTGATCAATTACAATAGGGACCAATATCCCACACACAGTCTCGGTCCGGTATTGAGTTGGATGGATATCAATTGTGGGGATACCATTGCCGAAATTTATTCTGTGTCCACCGCTTCCAGAGGCATCAATGCATACATGAAAAGAAAGTTTGGTGTTGACCATCCTAATGCCAGACAGGTGTTTAAACAGGGAGATATCGTCACCTCAACACTTAAAACAAAACAGGGAAAGACGATCATAATCAATTACGATATGCAATTGCCTCGTCCGTATGATAACCGTTGGATGGTCCAGGGCACACTGGGCATATACAATGAACAGCGGGGATCAGTTTACCTGACGGGAAAAAGTCCGGAATATCATGAATGGGAGCCTTTTCCACCGTATGAAGAAAAATATTTACATAGATGGTGGAAGAATACAATAAATTCAAGCGAGGGACATGGCGGAGTAGATATGCTTGAGCTGAAACTTTTTGTGGATGCCGTAAGAAATAAAACCAATACACCGGTTGATGTTTATGATTCTGTTACCATGAGCGCTGTTGTGCCCCTTTCAGGTTTATCAATCGAAAAGAATCAGCCTGTTGACTTCCCTGATTTTACACGAGGAAAATGGGAGGGGAGGAAACCATATTTTGCCTTGTGATTTTCTGTAACAGTTTAACATCAATTTCAGTCATTCCGGTAAAATAATGATAAACAATGAAATTTCAGATTTACCGTATACAGGGATTTCAGTTGGCTGGCTTTGGAGTGCAGAGTCAACACCCTGTCGCGAAGTCCGGATTGAAGGAAATCATATTCATCATATTATGAATACATTAAGACGGGGGAGGAATTTATACGCTTGGCCTGCAACCCGGAGGTGAAATTATTAATAGTCAAATTCATGATGTTGAAATAAATGCAGGCAGGGCTGAAAGCAATGGGATGTTTTTAGATGAAGGAACAACAAATATGACGATTGCCGGTAATCTGATTTATCGAATTGCCAGATCACCTTTACGCTAACCCGCAACTGGGTAAATAATAATGTTCTGGTTTGTGGTGAGGGTATATACCTCCGGTCAGGTATAACAATACCGCGGAGAAGGATATTGAAATGAACGGAAACCTGATCCTGTCAGCATCCAGTGAAAGGATAAAAAAATCCTTGACGATATTATTTCGAAATGGGGCAGAAATTAATTCAATGGATTCTATAAATTCTTTCCACGCCGGAATCAACATGGTTAAATTGTTTAAGCTGTAAAGCCCTGTTGAGGATCCCCTGCCTGTAACTTTCTTCTACCTGGGTTGGATAATGTTTCCAGATCACATCGACCTTACGGTTTTCATCAACAGGATAATCAATCCGTTCAACTGCCAGATCTTTGAGAAATTCTTCTGCTTTTTTCCAGTCATTTTCATCAGCCAGTCCTGTATAGGGTTGATCCTCTCCAAAATACAGAACGGCTTTTACCTTATCCTTCATATTTTCCCGGACAGCCATAACGGCGTCCCGGAGAATCACATGGTCGATATGTTCTTTTATACACAGGGGGAGAAGGATGGCAGTATCCTCCTGCGAAAGCCATCCTGATGCATATTTTTTAATATTTTCGTAAATCTCCCAATCACCAGCATCAAAGGTTTCCCGGCTGCCGTGAGGAAACTCGAACAATTCACCTGGTTTCCATGATTTCTGGCGGATTACACATTCAACTTCATCCTTGATCTCATACCGGTAATTTCCATGCCCAAGGAGATCATCAAGACAATTGAGATCCTCCAGCAACCGGGTACCTGTTGCAAATTGAATTCTTTCTAAAGATGTATCCCTGTTTCCTTCATCATCGCGGGCCTGATAATTGGAACGGCTGAAAATCTGTACGATGCAAATATTCTTTGTTTGGATCAAACCGGAGTTTGATAGGACATCCAGATAACCGCCAAAAGTTAATGGGGCATCATCATAATGCGGGCTCAGCAGGATGATTTTGTTTTCCGGGATTACATCGGAAATTTTTTTCATGAGAATATTAATCTACAATATGTCTTCGCCATGGATTTCCTGAAACTTCAGCAGGTTTTGCAGGTTAATATTGAAATTAATGGTGTCTTCAGAGGTTACTGACATCGCACCGATTAATCTCCCGAGCCTAATACAGGATCTTTTTTTATCCCCGATAAACGGGAGGCCAAGAATTATGCCTGTGATTATCCCTGAAAGTACTGCATCTCCTGCGCCGGCAGTATTATTAACCTCAGTGTTTAAAACGGACATAAACTCAACTTTTCCCCGGTCATAACCATACATTCCCCTGCTGCCGCATGTAATACAAAGCCGCATTCCAGGATTGATCTTTATGGCCTCTTTAATGCAACCATGAACAATTTCCTCAATGGAAGAATTTAACGGGAGCCTTGCAATGGCTGCTGCCTCATCAAGATTTACTGACAACAGATTAATTTTTTTCAAAAGATCCTGAGTCATTACCGTATCGATTTCATCGATCAGAAATGAACCCAGAACATATGCATGATATCTGTTACCCATGTTAATCAATTCCATCCTGCTTGCAAGGGGTATTTCCGGTACGGCTAAAACAATTGATTTGTATTTCCTCAGGATCTTTTCAGCTCCTGATATCATATCCGCTGTAACTTTTGAGCTTGCACTTTGACTTTCCGTTATATTTCCACCGGAATGATCAGGGTACAGGAAGCATACAGAGTGAAGTGTGGGCGTTTTTTTCATGACGGCCACAAATTCCATATCCATGCCTGTATTCTTCATCATTTCATATAACTCTCCTGCAGCCGCATCATCACCGATGGCACCAATGGGATATATACGGATGTCGATTTCCAGATCTTTTATAAGAATGGCCAGGTAATGGAAAATAATATGCAGTTTACAGAAATCTCTTACGGCCAGGAGATGGCCCATCCTGCTTTCATTTCTTCCCAGGTCGTGATTCCCTTCAAGCAGATAGATCTCTCCGGTACCTATACCTCCGGTACCCACAACTGCCTTAAATTGTTCTTTGTTTATGATATTATTAAAATTTATTACAATAAATCATTTAAGTTCCCTACCTGATGTCATAATATCCTGAATCGCCAAAAAAGTCCCAGTCAGGATTTTCACTGATCGGATGCCTGGCAGTCTCCTCCGTGGCCGTTATCATCACATCCGGATGTTCCTGTAAAAGTGTGAATGGATATTCTACAGTGGGAGGCGAAAACAGAACGACCCGAAGTGCTGTCTGTTTCCAGGTGCCTGTATCACTGTATACCCGTATTTTTTTCGCAGACAGACATTGTTTAATACCCAGCGTAACGGACATCGGCGGAACAAACTGATAAGCCGCCCCGAAACTTCGCTGACCCAGGGTAATTATGGTATCGAGATTGTTATCCTGAACACGGGTCGTGGAATTTTTCAATTCTTCCAATGAAATGCTGCTGAATGGATGACGCCTGGTTTGATTATAGGCTATATGCCCATCCTGTCCCCATCCGCCGAGTGTAATATCGATAGGAGCCTCCTCGATTGCCTGGTCTATTTCAGGTATGTTATGTGGTGTGGGGAAAAAACGGTGGTTCACAGGAACTTCCAGTT
>JAGTVG010000021.1 GCA_018224645.1 Cyclobacteriaceae bacterium | reverse complement strand
CAAATATTTAACCTTTAGTTTAAACAATTTATTAATGTCTGTTTCATCATAATTTAATTTCCGGCATTATATCTTTATAGGATCAATTAAAAATTTAGACTTGCGCCGATAATCATGGATGATTTTTTAGCCGCCCGTCTGCAGATGACCGTATCACTCGGGTTTCACATTGTTTTTGCCTGTATCGGCATGACCATGCCTTTCCTGATGTTCATTGCCGAACTGAAATGGATCCGGACAGGAAAGGAAGTTTATCTCGATCTTGCCAAAGCCTGGTCGAAGGGGGTTGCCATTTTTTTTGCGGTTGGGGCAGTCTCTGGTACCGTTCTTTCCTTTGAACTGGGCCTGCTCTGGCCGGAATTCATGGAACATGCCGGACCAATTTTCGGCATGCCCTTTTCTTGGGAAGGAGCCGCCTTTTTCCTCGAAGCCATAGCACTTGGCCTGTTTCTTTATGGCTGGAAAAGATTGAATAAGTGGGTCCACCTGGGAGCCGGATTTGTAGCGGGAATTTGCGGCGTGTTGTCAGGCATTTTCGTGGTAGCCGCCAATGCATGGATGAATGCGCCTGCAGGATTTGACTGGGTGGATGGACAGGCCATCAATATCGACCCGGTAAAGGCCATGTTCAATGCCGCCTGGTTCGGACAGGCCCACCATATGACTGTCGCGGCCTTCGTAGCAACCAGCTTTGCCGTTGCCGGGATCCATGCTTTTCTTTTATGGAAAAATCCGCATCGCGAAATTCACAGAAAGGCGCTGAATATTGCCCTGACGATAGGCGCCATTTCGGCCATCATTCAACCCATCAGCGGTGATCTTATTGCCAAAACGGTGGCTAAACTCCAACCAGCCAAACTTGCCGCCATGGAAAGCCATTTCGAGACAAGCACATCCGCCCCACTGATCATCGGTGGGATCCCGGATGTGGATGGCCGGAAGGTAGATTATGCCATAAAGATCCCGGGCATGCTCTCCTTTCTGGCCCATGGTGATTTTAAAGCCGAAGTTACCGGTCTGGAGGAATTCCCTGAAGAATTATGGCCTCCGGTCCTGATCGTGCACCTTGCTTTCCAGCTGATGGTTTTACTCGGCATGATCATGGTGTCTGTGGGAATAATGTTCCTGCTCTTCAGATGGAAATGGCCCCATCTACTGGATAAAAAGTGGTGGCTGCTGCTTGTATTTCTCATCACCCCGATGGGATTCCTGGCGGTGGAAGCGGGTTGGATCGTGACAGAGGTAGGCAGACAGCCCTGGATCATCTATGGAATCATGAAAACGCGTGATTCACTGACACCGATGCCGGGATTACAGTACCCGTTGTATACGATCACATTCATTTACCTGTTCCTGAGTTTCCTTGTCATCTGGCTGCTGAACCGGCAGATCAAAATGTTGCACCAAAAATATTAGCATAATGACGACCGTGATCCTTTTATTCCTGGGGGTGGCCCTGCTTTTTTATGTTCTGCTTGGAGGTGCGGATTTCGGCGCCGGGATCATCGAGCTCTTCACCGGAAAAAAGGGGATAGATGTAATTTCGAAAGTGATCGCACCGGTATGGGAGGCCAACCATGTCTGGCTGATCGTGGTCATCGTCATCCTGTTTATGGGTTTCCCGTCCGTATATTCAACCATCACGCTGACCTTACATATCCCGCTCCTGGTATTGCTGATCGGCATCATTCTCCGGGGGGCATCCTTTACCTTCCGCTACTATGATATCCGGGAAGAGAAGGTCACCAGCGTTTATACAGTTTTCTTTAAGGTCTCAAGTCTTTTTACTCCCATGTTCCTGGGGATAACGCTGGGAGCAGTCATCCTTGGAAGGATCACCACCGATATGACGGAAAGTTTTTACCGGGTTTTTATCTATCCGTGGTTAAATGTATTTTCCTTTTCCGTGGGATTGTTCACCGTAATTTTATTTACATTCCTGGCCTCCCTTTATTTGCTGGGTGAGGCCAGAAACAAAGCAGACATAGACCTGTTTTTACGGTATTCCAGGATCATGGCCATAAGCCTTGTGGTTTCCGGGGCAGTTGTATTTGCGGCCGGGGAAATTGACGGGTTACATCTGCTGCAGGAATTTATCCGTTCCCCGGTAAGCATGGGTAGCATAGGCATGGCCACCTTGCTGTTGCCATTCCTGTGGATCAGCATCCACCGTCACAACGTATTATGGATCCGGCTGGTGGCCGGCGCCCAGACCCTGCTTGTATTGTTAGGCTGGTTTGCCATTCAATACCCGGTACTGGTGAACCTTTCAAATGAAGCGGATATTACCGTCCAGCTTGCCCAGGCGCCGGAAAATACCATGTATCAACTCATGATGGCCCTGATCGTTGGCCTGCTCCTGGTGATCCCGGCCCTGATCTACCTGTTCAAGGTATTCAAATTCGACAAAGGGGAAGCGGATTATTAGGTAAAACCCTTTTTATAGATTAAGATGGCCGGAGTAGTCAGGGTTACCGGTTACGGATGATCTGGCGGAATATTCCTGATAAAACAGGTGTAAAGATTTTCCCGCCGGTAGATAGATCTTTTTTCACCCACCCTCGTGATCTGTTTCAGCCCGGCTTCATAAAAAAGATCTTTCAGATGGTCGAAGTCCACCGGGTAAGGGATCCATGGATTTGAATTCATTGTGTCATATTCCACGATAATATACTTTTCTTCACGCAGGAAATGATGCTTCAGTTTCTTCAGCAGGGAGTGTTTATCCGCAACATAATGCAAGGAATTGGCCATCAGAACGCCATCCAGCGGAGGCAGAGGCAGGAATTCGTTAACAAAATCAGCCTGAAGGGCGATAATGTCTGTCTTCAGGTCCGGGTTCAGTATGGCCTGCTGAGCGATCTTATCAACAGCGTAGAGGGTACTTCCCTCCGGTAAAAGGACTGCCAGTGCTCTGGTAAAAATCCCTTTACCGCATCCCAGATCTGCCCAAGTGACTGGTCTGCCTGCATCCAGGTCTGCCCCGTTGATCAACTGAATGGCCTCTGATAACTCCATTGCCAAATCAATTGCCCAGGCTGAGGGGGCCTGTGCCAAAATACCAGATAAGCAGGGATGCCCCTGCAAGGGCTATGTCTTTCAAAAAATGGTTCATATCATTTGCTTTTTCCAGGGGATCCTCCTTTTCCCAGAAATTGTGTAAAAAAAAAGCGGTGACAACCAGAAAAATCGTCAGGATCATGGCGCCGGCCTTTACCCACAATCCCAGGAGGATAGAAATACCACCGAAAATAATGGCTGCTCCGGTAAGGATCACCACCAGTTTTGGAGCCGGAACATTCTTCTGCCGTACAAATCCTGCCATCCTTTCCAGGTTCAACAGGTGGTTCAGACCTGAAATGATGAACAACAGGGAAAAAAACAACCTGGCTATCAGAATATAAATTTCAACATTTATCGGATTATTCATGGGTTAATCGGTTTCACTGATGGAAAGGATGAAATGAATTGCAGTTGGTCAAAACACCGATCCGGAATATCAGGTAAAAAAATAATGAATTTACGGCAAAATTAAAAATATAGATCGCATTTGATCCTGCTGAATAATCGGGGTTAAAGCGGCAGGTGAACCTATGCCATGGCCTGATTACCTTCTCCAATGTTTCTGAAGAAGAAGATCCGATTTTGTATTGAATCTGGAATCCACGCAGGAAGAAAGGAAAACGGGTATTCCTGCAGACAGTTTATCCGGAACAACTACAACCCCGGTCTGCTGTGATGAATAACCCTTTTTATTCCTGATCCAGATTTTATTCCTGATCCAAACTTTATTCCTGATCCAGATAATCTAAAATCCCATGCTCGAGATCTTCACACCCAGGTTGATTGTCCGTGGCTGGCATGGTCCATAAACATAACCCGCATCCCGGTAAACCCCGCTGTCATGATTAGCCTGCAACTGGTTGAATATATTCTGCACGCCCCCGTAAACCTGCAGGTTAGCCATTGCAATGGGTATATCATACGCAAGACGGAAACCGAAGACCAGGAAGGGTTCGCTGTGTTCCAGTCTCTCCCCTTCTATCACATCACCGTTGAGGATCGCTTCTATTTCGGATTGTCTTCCTTCTAGGGCCTCCGTATTGCCGGAATTGATCAGTTCCCATTCATCTTCAGTTACCGGGGTCAAACCGTAATGCGGTACGTACATCCGGCCGGTATAATTGGCAGTAAGTGATATATCAAGACGATGAACAGGGTTCCAGTCCAAAGTTAAGTAGCCATACGAAGCCGGTGTACGGAGAAACCGTGTGGTTACATCATCCGGCCCTTCACCCCATGGCTGTGGTGTGTCATACCTGCTTGTCTGAAGTGTAAATCCTGCCTGCAGACGCAAATTATTTGGAAAAGCTGCATTAAATTCGAGGTTTACACCTGTCACATAGGCACCATCTTCAGCATTGCGTCTGATCTTGACCAGGGTCCCCGTCGAATCAATTGATTCATACACATAGGCGAACGGATCCAGCAGGCGGGTATAAAAACCTTCCAGCAGCATTTCCATCAATACGGGTCCGGATTCACTTACATACCGGAGAGAGGAGATGACCGAATGAGATGATTCCTGCTTCAAATCCGGGGAATTTATATGTAAGGTCCTTCTTGCACCGGAAGCCTCGATATGCAGGTCCTCGTCAAATATCTGGGGTGCGCGGTAGCCCTTGCTGTAGGCAGCCCTGAATTGCAGGCCTGTTGGCAGCCCGAAAAGCATATTCAACCTTGGTGCAAGTACGTTTCCTGTTATATCTCCTCCTGATCCTGAGGGATCATTGTTGCCAAGGTCTCTGATGAGATAAGAATCGAACCTGAGCCCGAGAGAGGTCTTGAAGATCCCGGAACTCCATTCGTATTGCCCGAATGTTCCGATGGTATTGGTAAACTGGTTTACGATCAGGCTGTTGGGATCTCCCCCCGCGCCAAGCTTCGTATCTTTCAGCTTATTGAAATTATCATCGATCCCCAGCAGGAAGGTTGATCTTTCTCCCAGGTTCATGAAATACTGCCCGCCGACAGATGAAGTAATGTCAAAGGTATACCCATAGGCGGCGGGATCCATTTCCGCTCCGTAATAGCTGTCGCGGTCGACCGTCTGCCCGGCTGCATATACCATCAGTTTATTCCGGTACCGGTTGCCTGTAAAGACATCCATAGCAATATTCAGGCCTGTGATTTTATGGTGAACCTGCTCGGTTATGTCCGTTTCATGCGGCAGATAATCCAGCTTATTCCCTCCTCTTCGGAATTCATTGATCCGGTAGAGGTCAAGGCTCAGTTTGTTATGGTCATTGAATTTATGAAAGGCATTCATGCCGAACGTGGTATTTTCCATGAGGACCATTTCTGTGAATTCATCTCCGTTCTCATCAAAGGCATCCCGGTCCCTGAACATGCCGAAAAATGACAGCCCGGTGCTTAAATCATCCGTTACCGCCGAACCGTTAATGTTCACAAGTCTGTCGGCCGCAGGATCCGTACCATGATAGTTACCTACGCCGGTCAGGCTGTACCTCCCGTCGAGACTGAACGAATTCACCAGAGGTTCCTTCGTAATGATATTCACCGTGCCCGCGATGGCATTGCCCCCGAACAGTGCCGATCCCCCGCCCCTGACGATCTCGATGCGTTCCACCATAGATGTGGGGATCAGTTCGAGGCCATATACACCGGCAAGTCCACTGAAAACCGGCCGGCTGTTGATCAGGATCTGGGAATACGGCCCGTCGAGCCCGTTCATCCTTACCTGGCTGAATCCGCAGTTCTGACAGTTGCATTCCATCCTTACACCGGGAACAAAATCCAGGCCGTTGGCAATGCATACGGCTTGAGAGGTCTCGAATAATCTGGGTGTAATCGTGCTTACCACCACCGGTGCTTCATTGCGGCTCGTTTCCTTCCTGTCGGCAGAAACGACAACGCCATCCAGATTCAGTACATCCTCGATAAGCTTGAACTTGATCTCCTCGGTGGTATTCAGGTTCGTTGTTATGTGTACTTCTTCCGAACGGTAGCCCATGCCTCTGGCTACGATGGTATATTTGCCCACCGGGAGGTTGACCAGCTGAAAATGACCGGTTTCATCGGTGGTTGTCCCGATGGTTGTCCCTTTCACAAAAACGCTGATATAGGGGATATGCACCCCATTGCACTGTACGTCTCCCACTATAGTGGCATCGGACAATGGCATTTGTCCCACTGTATTCACTGTCGGAAAAATGGTGACCAACATTAAGATTGGTATATATTTCATGTGTAATCAATTTGTAAAAAATATTTTAGGGACTTTATGGTCATCTGCCAGCTACCACCCGGTTTATATGCGGAACCGGCAAAAGATGACACGGTAGAATAAAAATGATGTTATACCGAAGGAGGAGCTCTAATCGCCCTGTGTCTGAAAGGAAAATTAACCAGAACCCTTACCTGGATCACCGGGAAAAATAATACCCTTTCCTGGAACATGAATAAAAACAAGGCACTGGTAAAAAATAAAAGAATCTTAAAAGCATCCAGCAACAGCAGTTCCGATTTGCTGTGCGAATGGGATTTATAAGGTTTTGAGTCGTTTTTGTCATAGGGATGGGAGTGGATGATTACCCTGCCATCTGTGGTGATGTGCCGGTGCGTATACATCGTGTAATTCAGCATGTATATGCCGGCGATCCCGATCAATAAGATGGAAATGATCCTCGAAATAATATGACTCCTGAGATCTTTCATTGACGAGGTAAAAATATCATTGCAAATCCTTAAAAAATATGACTTAAATCATAATTTAAAATCATTCTAAATAACACTGAAAAATCTGCAGAAATTAAAAAATCCTTTCAGTCCGGGCCCACAGGTAAAAATCTTAACAAATCAATAAAAAAAAATCGAAAATCCTTAGGGAAAAACATTTTTTAGTAGGTCATATAAGAAGAGATTATAACTTTTTAAATTTTAAAACATGGAAACCCTTACCCATATCGGATTGGATACCCAACAATCCGAAAAGATCATCGAACAATTGAACAAACTACTGAGCAATGTCCAGATCCTGTACATGAATGTGCGTGGAAATCACTGGAATATCAAGGGAGCTGAATTTTTCATGTTTCACGAAAAATTCGAAGAACTTTATAATGACCTGGCCGAAAAAGCAGATGAGATAGCCGAGCGGATCCTTATGTTGAATGGAAGACCTGTTCACACCTTTTCAAAATATCTCAAGGTTGCGGAAATTAGGGAATCCGAAAATGTATCTCTAATGCATGATTGTGTCATGGAAATATTATCCGGCCTTCAGTTTCTGATCAGAAAGGAAAGGGAAATACTGAAGATGGCTTCTAAAAATGATGATGAAGGGACCGTTGCACTCATGAGCGATTATATCGGCAGCCAGGAAAAACTGGTATGGATGTACAGTTCGATCCTGAAGTAAGAACATTTATTCTAAAAGTGCCTCTTCAATGTTCATCCTGTATTACGGGAGGACTGCCACCGGAGATGACATCCCTTCGATGGATGTCATCCCCCTTCGCCTGACCTTATACTGACAAAACATTCCCCATCCTGCCGGAAGGCGATCATGTTGCCAGCGGCAAATCAGGCTCCTTTTATTCCTTTTTAT
>JAGTVG010000020.1 GCA_018224645.1 Cyclobacteriaceae bacterium | reverse complement strand
ACTGATGCTGGTAAAAAGGATCATGGATAATATTGAATATATTGAAAATAATAACAGTAACATTTATCGTTTAAGAAAAAAACTGGCTATCCGTTAATTTCCCGAATTAAAAATACGAATTTCTACTCTGTTATTTTTTTAAGTAAACTTGCACCATTCAGAAAATACTGACCATTCATGAAAGTTTACCTTCAGCTTTTCATTCTGATACTCCTGACAGGATGTTTCCGTAATCCTGCCGACCATCATTCAACTGATTACATTTTCAGCATAGAAGGGAATCCTGTCTTTGTGGATGAATTTTTGTACAACCTTGATAAAAATAATTATCATCATGATTCTATCATTGACGAGGGCGAAATCAATGAATATCTGAACCTTTATGTAAACTTCAAATTAAAGGTATACGAAGCTCGGATGGAGGGTCTTGATACAACAGAATCCTATAAAACTGAATACAAAAAATACCTGGATCAGCTGGCAGAATCGTATATGAAGGATGATTCCATTGTTGAAGTATTGGTTAAGGAAGCTTATGAACATCTGAAAACCGAAGTTAAGGTTTCGCATATTCTGATCCGCATGGAAAACCCTGCAAATCCCCGGGACACATCAGCGGCGTATCAAAAAATAAATCAGATATATCGCATGGCAAATAACGGCGGTGATTTTAATCAACTGGCGGTCCAATATTCGGAAGATCCGTCAGCATCCATTAACCAGGGAAATCTTGGATTTTTTACTGGGTTGCAGATGGTATATCCTTTTGAAAAAACAGCCTATTCAACACCGGTCGGTAAGGTTTCTTCCCCATTCAAAACCAGGTTTGGCTATCATATATTGAAAGTGCATGAAATAAGACCATCCCAGGGAAAGGTTGAGGTTGCACATATCATGTTTGGAATCAACAAGATATCAAACAGCAGCGATTCACTTAAAATATTGAACCGGGTACTTGCAATTCATGATTCACTTACACATGGCGGAGGCTGGGATTATTTCTGTGAAAAATATTCGGAAGATATCAATTCAAAGGAAAAGGGAGGAAGGTTGCCTCCCTTTGAAAACGGAAGGATTTTCCCGGCTTTTTCCGAAGCCGCATTTGCTTTACAAATACCTGGCGAATTGTCCGGACCAGTCCTGACCCCATATGGATGGCATATTATTAAACTGATCCACAAATATCCTTTAGCATCTTTTGAGGATATGAAGGAGGATTTGACGTCAAGAATTAAACAGGATTCACGTTCTGAAATCGGTAATGATTTACTGATCGCAAAACTGAAAAAAGAGAATGGATTTTATATGAATCATGCGGTCAGGGAAAAAGCGATGAGAATGGCTGACAGTACCTTGCTGAGCGCACAATGGCATTATGATGAATCAGCGTCAATCCTTGATTCCGCAATTTTTTCAATCAGTGACAAGACTTTTACCGTAAAGGATTTTTTCAACTATGCACGTGTTCAACAGAGACCCGTGAGAAATATGGAACCGTCCTATTATTTCAATCAGTTGTTAACTGATTTCACCCATGGGGAAATATTAAATCACGAGAGGAACCACTTAGGAGATAAGTATTTCGATTTTCGCATGATATCGAAAGAATATGCGGATGGCATTCTCCTTTTTGAAATTATGGATAATAAGGTGTGGTCATTTGCCATTCAGGATTCTGCTGGACTCATGAGATTTTATGAGGAGAATATTGATAATTACCAATGGGGCCCCCGGCTAAAAGCCGTAATTTTCAGGTCTTCTGATGTTCAGGTCATCAATAGCGTCAGGGTTATGCTCCAGGAACCTTATTATTATGTATCCGACGTATCAATACCTGTCTTTGCAGGTTCTGATGAAAGTCACCCCCATGTTAAAAAATCAAGCATTGATAGTCTTCTTCAACTTTTAACGGCTGATGATTCCTGGCGGATAGAGGTGGCTGTATCTGACAAAAACGATGATAAGGAGTTACTTTCCTTTCTTGAGCAGAACGGTATTGATGCCGGTAAAATTCTGGTTAAGTACAGTCAGGATGATGTAAATTCGCTAAGATTAATCTCAATTGCTAAAAAAGATCTCGATAAATCCATAAATGATAATTGGGGAGTAAATTTGCACATTGAATCAGGTACCTATAACAAAGGAGAACTTGACGTCATAGACCTCATTGAATGGAAGGAAGGCATTCATGATCTTTCAATTGAAGATGAGGAGTACATCATTTATGTGGAGAAGGTTCTGCCTGCGATGGATCAGGAATTTGGGGAAATTCAGGGAAAAGTAATATCTGATTATCAGAATTATCTTGAAAAACAATGGATCAATGAATTGAGAGATAAATATGACGTACAAATCAATCATCAGGTTCTGAAAAAAATTGTTCGTGATTTTGAAAAACCATAAACTCATACTGATCCTTTTTCTACTTTTCTATTCCTGTGAACTCATTGATTTTAAGGACAGGGATTCAGGCATTAATTTAAAGGATTCTCAGAAGCTCCGACCGGTTGCCAGGGCCCATGACAAATATTTGTATCTGACCGATCTTGAAGGACTGGTTCCGCCTGAAATATCAAAATCTGATAGCGCAGGGCTGGTCCAGCGGTACATAAAAAGTTGGATCGATAAACAGCTTGTAATTTCAGAGGCGTCGAATAAGCTCAACCTGGATGAGGCAGAAATCGAACGGAAAGTATTGGATTACCGATATGCCTTATTGATCCACGAATACCAGAAATTATACATCAATGATAATCTTGATCTGAACGTGACAGATAAAGAAATCGAAACATATTACCGGGACAATAAGGATAATTTTGAATTACGTCATCATATCATTAAATGCAGGTTTGTAAAACTTCCTCTTGAAGCGCCCAAATTGTCTGTTTTCCGGAGGCTTTTCAGATCTGTTGATGAAAAGCAGTTTGAGGAATTAAGATCATATTGTTACCAGTATGCTACGACCTTTCATCTGGATTCCACCTGGATGAATTTTGATGAGGTCCTGGAAAACACGCCAATGGTAACCATTAATAACAAAATTCAGTTTTTAAGAAATAACAGGAATTACGAAACAAAAGATGATGTATATTATTATTTTCTCAGTATAAATGATTATAAAATATCTGAACAAATTTCTCCGTTAGAATGGGTAAGGGATGATATTCAGAAGATCATCATAAACAAACGAAAGGTCAAACTGGCGAAGGATTTAGAAGATGGGATTTATAACAGGGCAGTGAAAAATGAAGATTTTGAAATATATACGGAATAGTTTATTGCTTATGGCTGTTTTTATGGCCGGTATGGATTCATTCGCTCAATACAGTCACGGGCAGATGATCGATAAGATCATTGCCAAGGTGGATGATTATATCGTGTTAAGATCGGATCTGGATAAAGCATATCTTGAATACATATCCAGGGGACAGGATGGCGGTGATGAGGTCCGCTGTGGAATTTTCGAAAGCCTTGTTGTGGATAAATTGCTTCTGGCAAAAGCGGAAATTGATTCTGTTGAAATCCTGGATGAAGAGGTACAGATGAATCTTGACCAGAGAATGCAGATCATCATCTCTCAGATCGGTTCTGAGCAACGTCTGGAGGAATATTATGATAAAACCGTGGATGAATTCAAGGCGGAATTATTCAGGGATATCAGGGAACAGATGCTTGCCGACAAAATGCAAAGGACAATCACAGCAGATGTAAAAATCACACCTTCGGAGGTAAAAAAATTTTTTAACAGCATTCCGAAGGACAGCCTTCCTTTTTTATCTACTGAAGTATCCATAGGACAGATAGTCAAAATTCCTGAAGTCGGTAAAAACCAGAAGGAAAAAGCCAGGGAAAAAATTCTGGAAATCAGAAACCGTATATTAAATGGTACAGACCGCACCGGTGAATATGGCGATTGGCAGATTAAGATAAAGGAAAACAATGTACTGGAACTGGTGGATAAAAATGATCTCAGATATACCGGAACCTGGGCATATGATGTAAATTCAAGGTTATTCACGCTTGAATTGAATGAGATCAGTTTTGAGGCAAATGAATTTCAATCCACCTGGAAATTGACCAGGTCAGGGAATGACAGTATCAAATTTGAAAATGGAGATGTGGATAATTCATCAAGTTTTTATGTAGTTAAAGATGAAAATATAAAAAGGACATCCCCGGTTATCACCCTGGATTACCTGACCGGTTCCTGGAGGGTCGTTAAATTTAACGGAAAAGGTGAGGATTTTTCAGCGCTGGCCAGGGAACTATCCGACGACCCGGGATCCGCCAGGGCAGGCGGGGATCTTGGTTTCGCTCCGAGAGGAACGATGGTCCCGGAATTTGAAGCCGCTGCCATGAGACTTAAACCCGGAGAGATCTCGAAACCCGTGGAAACAGATTTCGGTTATCACCTGATCCAGCTTATTGAACGCCGGGGAAATGAATTTCATGCCCGTCATATACTGAAACGACCTGATTTCACTGAGGTTGATTTTGAGGAAGCTGAAGAATTTCTGGATAGTCTCCGGACCATGATTCTTGAGGATAGCCTCGTTTTTGAAAAAGTAGCCAAGGAACATTCAGATGATGATGAAACCTCAGGTAACGGAGGTTTTCTTATTGATGCCTCCGGTTCTTCCCGAGTATCCGTGGAAGACCTGGACCCGGTGGTATTTTTTACCATTGATACCATGCAGGTAGGTCAAATTTCTCATCCCATCCGGTATAGAATGCGGGATGGAAAAGAAGCGGTGAGAATTATGTTTTATAAAGATAAGATGAGTCCGCATCAGGCTAATCTGAAGGAGGATTACCAGAAGATACAGATGGCCGCCCTGAATGAGAAAAAACAGATTGCCTTAAGTGAATGGTTTAATGACGCCAAAAAAGAAGTTTTCATTCAGATTGATGAAGAATATAATACATGCGCTATCCTTGAAGAATAAAATTAAACACCTGAACCCCTTAAATTTCACGCTCCTATGAATGAATTCAAAACTGATGTTGATGCTGCCAATGAACTTTTTGAATCTTACAAAAAACTGAGCGGGGAAATTTCCAAAATAGTGCTTGGACAAAATGAGGTGATCAAACTGGTGCTTACATCTATTTTCTGCCAGGGTCATAGCCTGCTCGTTGGCGTGCCAGGTCTGGCAAAAACCCTGTTGATAAAAACCATCTCTGAAGCTTTACACCTTTCCTTCAACCGGATTCAATTCACTCCCGATCTTATGCCATCAGACATTTTGGGTTCGGAAACATTGGACATCAATCGTAACTTCCAATTTATAAAAGGCCCTATTTTTGCCAATATTATCCTTGCCGATGAAATTAACCGGACACCGCCTAAAACACAGGCTGCGCTGCTGGAATCCATGCAGGAATATTCCATAACCATAGCCGGTGAATTCCATAAACTCGATCGGCCGTTTTTTGTACTTGCCACACAGAATCCAATTGAACAGGAAGGAACCTATCCCCTTCCGGAAGCCCAGCTTGACCGTTTTATGTTTAATATTTTACTGGATTACCCTTCTTTCAAACATGAAGTAGATATAGTGAAGGCAACAACCGCTTTCAATTCAGTTGAAATCAATAAAGTGATGGACAAGGATGAGATCCTGTTTTACCAGCAACTGATCAAAAAAGTACCTGTCACCGATAATGTGATAGAATATGCCGTAAACCTTGTCCATAAAACACGGCCAAAAACACAGAATGCTGCTGAAATAACGAATGAATATCTTGAATGGGGCGCCGGACCAAGGGCTTCTCAATTCCTGGTATCAGCTTCAAAATGCAATGCGCTTTTAAATGGAAAGTATTCACCTGACATATCGGATGTCAAGGAAATTGCAAAACCTACATTACGGCATCGTATGCTCAGAAATTTCAAGGCTGAGGCGGAGGATGTCACAGTCGATAATATCATTGAGGAACTGCTGTAACCTACAGATGACATTTTTTAAAAAGATGTCATCTGTAGGTCTTCCGGTTTTTATTCACTGGTGATCAGGAGAAAATTCTGATCAAGATATGTTCTGTATTGTCTCATCGGCAATTCGGCGGGTCCGCCGGTGGGATATCCGTCAAAATCAAAAGTTGATGAGCAGCAAGGGTCCACCATGAACAAAGTTGATTCATTTACCTTTACCAGTGCACATGCATCCAGAGGTTGAAAAGGACAATTCCGTTCAAAAGCAAGATATTTATCCTGGGATTTCCGGAAAACTATGATTCCCCTGACGCCACCATTCAGATATACAAATCCACCGATATTTTTTAAGGGCGTGTATGCAAAATTATTGAGATT
>JAGTVG010000019.1 GCA_018224645.1 Cyclobacteriaceae bacterium | reverse complement strand
TGGCACGCAACTTAACGGCGGTTTCATAACCGTCCATCTCCGGCATCTGCAGATCAAGTAAGATCAGGTCGAACTTAATCTGTCCGATGTAATCGAGAGCCTCCTTTCCGGAGGTGACCGAAAATACCTTGATATAATAATCTTTCAGGGATTTTTCGAGCAGCATCAGATTATAATTGTCATCATCCGCGATCAGACAGGTAATATTGGACAGGTCATGGTACTCAATCAACGCTTCGTTTGCCTTGACCGACCTGGGCTTGATCAATGTGGTGGGTAAACTCACGATAAAACTTGTTCCCTGGTTGACCGTACTTTTAACAACAATTTTACCCTTCATCAGTCCAACGATCTTTTTGACTATGGTAAGGCCTAAGCCGGTACCCCCGTATTTCCTGGTTGTACTCGTATCGGCCTGTGCAAATTTTTCAAAAATCACCTTGATCTTATCGGCAGGAATGCCAATGCCGGTATCCGAGACGGTCAGTTTCAATAAATCTTCCTTTTCCAGCGTTACCTGGATCGTGATGGAACCTTCAGAGGTGAACTTGATGGCATTGCTGATCAGGTTATTAAGGATTTGCCGGATCCGGTAAGGATCTCCCATAATCTGTCGGCCCATCAATTGGTTGTCGATGTTGAGATACAATTTCAGCCCCTTCATATCGATATCCGAGCGGAATGAATCCGCTGTTTCCTCCAGTAATTTGGAAACATCGAATGGGGTCTTCTCGATCTTCATCTGTCCTGAATCAAGTTTGGAAAAATCCAGGATATCGTTGATGATCTCAAACAGATGCTGGGAGGAATTCCTGATGATGTTAAAATATTTTCTGTCCCGGGGGGCAAGATTAGATTCCGTGATATGTTTGGAAAAACCAATAATCGCATTCAACGGAGTCCGGATCTCGTGACTCATGCTTGCAAGGAAATCCTCCTTTACCCGGGCAAGATTTTCGGCATTGTTCTTTGCCACCTCGAGTTCCCTTTTGGTCTTTAAAATGACCTGGAAATCTTTCATCACGATAAAAATGAGGAACAGGAACAGCATGGCCGTCGCACTTCCGACAAGGGTGATGTATTTGGTGGTTTGTTTGAACAGGGTTGCTGCCTCCCTGGCCTTTTGAATGGATTTCACCTTGATATAACTGTTAACGCTATCGATGGCTTCGGCCACCAGCATGGATATTTCATCATCTTCTTTCGTCAGCCTGAGTTCCGTATCAGTTACCATTTTCAGGATATACTGGTCCCTTTTTCTGATCTCGTTCATGGTTTCCTGTATAGGTTTCGCGATCTCGATCGGCTTGTCGATGATGGTCGTGATCGTATCATTGATCTCATTATCGATCTGATTTTCCACGACGACAGGTTCTTCCGGTAATTCCAGGGGGCCTTCGTTTTTTTCCTTTGTTCCAAACAGGCGGGCAAAGAATCCCCTTTTCTGAATTCCTGATACATCACTCATGGATGGCCTGTACCTCGTCAGGGTATCCATAATGAATGGTCTTCTCTTAATTGACATGATGGTATCAGGCCGGTTGATCAGGATTTCAATGGAACTTATCTCAGCCAGCACTTCGCCGTAGACGTCCGGCCTGAGGTTTTTCCTTTTCAGATAGATCAATTCCTCCTGGACATAGATTTTTTCCTGGATCAGATCAAAGATCCTGTCAAGGTTATTAATCAGGATGGAATCCTGTGCGTATTCGGTATACAGCCAGATGATATGGTCCTGTAGTTCGTCAATCGATTGATTATAGGGCACCAGATATGTATTATCCTGGGTAATCGTATACATCCGGATATTATTTTCCGATTCTGAAATATAATTCAGGATCAGCTCGAATTTTTCCGTCCGTTCATCAGGCTGGATCGCCTCACGCAGAGTAATCATCAGATTATTCAGACCGGTGTAGGATATATAACCTACCAGGGCCAGGGCCGACACGATCAATAAATAAAATGTGATGAGTTTTAGGCGCATTTATATGAATATAGTAATTAAAAGTGGTCTCACCAGTAAATTTTTTTAATCATTGGATTTTGTAAAGGTCAATGACAGAAAGAATTACAAAAGTACACGAGAATTTTAAATATTGCTTATTGTTATTCTGACTATATGATTCTCAATTTGACAAACTGAATAACGCTCTTTTTAACCGCATATTATGCTTTTTGCGCTTAATCCACCCGAAACTGATATTTTATTCTCATTATTTCAGGGGAAAAAATTCTGGCACGTTAATTAATGGGAATATATCAACTGAAAATCCAGTACATACATGAACGGTTTAGTTTATTTCATCACAATCACCTTGATTTTAGCGTGGTTGATTGGTTTCTATATCCTGAAGGCAGGAGATCTTGTACATATCCTGCTTGTCATGGCGATCGGATTGGTCGTGTTCAAATTTTACGAGGAAGAACAGATCTATTGAACAGTTAAATGACCAGGGAAATTTTCCGGATCGCTTTGGGAAGAACCGGTCGTTATTGAAAAATGCTGCCAAATGCTGCTCAATGGCATTGAAAAATACCCGGGTAAGATCTAACTAACCACTGATTTAATAGATCAGTAGCTTAATGTCCAGGAGGCTGTTTTTACGACAGCCTCTTCTCTTTATTGAGACACCCGGATCATCTTACTGAGTTTCCGGATCATCATTGCCAGAATAAAAACGCCTTATCCACGGGCATGGCAGGTTGAAAATAATCAGGATACAGTTACGGGTATCCCGGATGATCCTACCGGAACTACCTTTTATTCCCGTTTTTTTATGCTTCCGCCAGAATTGGAATTGACAAAAACTTTCTGGGGTTCCCCCCTGTACCGGATGGTGCCACCACTGTTTGCGCGGGCATCGATGCGGTTCGCGATATTAACATTTGCCGAACCTCCCGAACTGACATCCAATTCTGCTTCCTGGCACTGAAGCTCATAGGCATCCAGGTCCCCTGCACTGCTCACATCAACTTCAAGGCGGTCGGCTTTACCGGTCAATTCAAGATTACCGGCACTGCTTACATCAATTTCAACATTTCCGGCATTCAGATTCAATTCCCCGCTACCGGCGCTACTTACTTCAATTTCGAGTGATGCGGCGGTGATGGCATCTTCCGCCACTACTTTTGCGGCAGAACTGATCCCGATCTCCTCGAGTTCACGATAGGTGAGGTTGATCTGCACATCGATATTCCGGTAATTATTGCCGTCAAGATGGATCCTGAGCTGATCACCTGATACATCCGTGATCACATCTTCCAGATCGATCCCATTGGCAATGATCTGCGCTTTTTCGCTGGAACCCTTGATAAGATTCACATGAATGGCCTCACCGACAGAGATCTCCCTGAAGGAATCCAGCTTGCGTTCTTCTCTTTGCTGGGCGAAACCTGCGACAATAAATAAACTAAAAGCAATTAAAAGGATACTTTTCTTCATGATCATGAAATTTTAAGATGATGTTCGTTAGCCATAGAGAGAAGAAAAGAACACTAAGGGTTGCATATCCGGATATGAAAATTTGAATCATCCGGCCGGGCTGGGCTCGTAAGGCCAGCAATACCAGGCGAATTTTTTACTCATGCCACGGCTCAAAGTCATGGCTTGAGTAAAAAATGTCATAACCCTGCCGACCGTCTTTTATATTCCTTCAGGGCCTGGTCGAGGCGATCGTGTGCCGTGGTATCTCCGGGGATATTATGGGATGAATGGATATATAATTTAACGCCTTTTTCATCCAGTATCTCAGCAACGGTCGTGACGGTCATCCATACGGCCGTAACAAATGCCATGGTCGAAACGGGGCCAACCTTATCAAAATGGTTTTTTAACGGAACAGAAGCATCATTTGCCGGGACGCGGGTGTCGACAACCACATCCGCCAGTTCGAACAACGTCCTTTCACTGCTATGCCTGCTTTTTTTGCCGCTTGCTTCAGCAGCGGATCCGTACACGATCACTTTCATCCCCTGTCTTTTTGATTCAAGTGCCACATCAATATTTACCGCATTGATACCTGTATGGGAAAAAAGCCACATACAATCACGTGCATCAAAATTCCAGCCTTTCATGATCTCCAGACCGTATCCTTCAACCCTTTCCAGAAAAACAAACTGCTGAACACTCATCCCGCCGACAATGTTGGTAAAAAAGGTCAGGGGAAGTTCAATGATGGGATGAAATCCAACGAATCCGCCAATCCTCGGGTACATTTCTTCTATGGGCAATGTTGCATGACCGCAGCCGAACAAATGCACCCATCGTTCAGCCTCGATCGATCCTGCCATGAGTACGGCAGCCTTCCGGATATTATCCATTTGTGTATTTTCAATGTCGATCATGACATCTTTTGCATTTTTCAGCCATTCTTTCGCTAACATGGTATAATTGGTTTAAATGTTCTATGTTTTCTTTTTGTATTTTCCAAGTATCATGAGAATCAATATCGAGGTTGAAACTCCGGTAAGGATCATGATCACCGGGTAAACCTGCATTCCCCACATCTTGGCAAGTACCCCGATCAGGTAATTGATGATCATGTTCCCTACCAGGGCGATGGTCAGGGCGATGCCGAAAGCCGTTCCCGACCATTTTGCATACCGGTTTCCTACCAGTCCCAGGACTACCGGAAAACAAGCCGCCAGTCCCAGTCCAATGAGTATCAGGGCTGCCATAATGAGGACATCTGTCCGGGCCAGCAACAGCAGGATGCCTCCGGCCAGAGCGGTAAAAGCAGCAACATTGATCATCAGATAGGGAGAAAGCCTCCTCAGCAATATACCGAGGAGGAGACGTCCTGTCGTAAAGGCGACAACGAAAAGGGTCAGGTAATACAGGGAAGTTTTTTCCATTAATCCCTTTACTTCGATCAGGTAGGTAGTTGTCCAGTTATTCAGCATGGACTCCCACCCGGATTGAAAAAACAGGATCAATCCAGAAAATATAAGCAGGGAATCCTTCAACAGGATCTTTAATTCCGAGGAAGATAACCCCTGAACCTGTTTTGCTGCCGGAAAAGGGATAAAAAGCATAAAAAGTGTCGGAATGACCATAAAATAGCCCATCCCGGCGATGATCTCATTGTAGCTGAACCAGGACTCCAATCCATTCAGCAGAACCGGCATGCCCAGGGAGCCAAGTCCGAAAAATACACCAAGCAGGCTCAGGTTTGCTCCCTTGTTTTCCCCGAAATCTTCACTCAGGTCGGAAATTAACGAACTTGTGGCTCCATTGAGCATCCCGCCCCCGAGACCGATAAGATAAAAGGCGATATTCAACTGGTAGAAAACACCGGCATAGGCAATCATCAGAAACCCGGCCGCTTCCAGGAGTATGCTTGCCGAAAGAAGATGCCGGTAGGAATACCGGTCGACAACCGGACCGAAGATCAGGCTTCCGGTTAATATGCCGAAAGGAAATACAGTGGCAAGGGTACCTTTCTGGATTTCGTCAAGTTTGAAAAGATCGGAGATATGGGGAAGGATCGATCCAAGAGTAATGATGGATACACCAAAAAGGAATATGCCGGTAAAGGCGGCAAGGAAGACAAAATTCTTGTTATATGTTGGCATCATGTTCTAAAACCTTCTTGGTTGCGCCCAGGAGCGGTGCATCGCTTCCTGTAAGAGAACCTACGATCCTGACTTTTTTAATACTCACGGGTTGTGCCCAACGGGCCGCTTCATCCCGGATGGCATCGATCAGGATCTGTGCCGGTCCGAAAAGGCCGCCACCGAAAATGATTATTTCAGGATTAAAAAGACTGACGAGGTTCGCAGATGCTTTTCCCCATAAACGGACAGCCCGGCTGATCACCATTTCTGCCAGTTTATCTTTTTTTTCATATGCATCTATGATCGCTGATGCGGTGAGTCCATTTTCGCGGAGCAGGCTACCCATTTCCTTCCCCTTTTCCTTCAGAAGGTCCTCAGTCTCGCGGACAAGTCCATCACCGGAAGCATGATATTCAAAACATCCGAACTGCCGGTAATTTTCAAGATATTCCGATTCCAGGGCCAGCCAGCCTATGGCGCCTGCAATATCATCGGCGCCCCTGAGGATCCTTCCGTCGATCAGGATTCCGGCACCAATACCTGTTCCCACAGTCAGAAAGATGGCATTCCGGCAGTTTTTGGCAGCGCCCAGCCAGGTTTCACCCAGAATACAACACGCCCGGTCATTATCGACCAGAACGGGGATCTTTGACGGAAAAGATGTTTCAATGGATTTTTTGAGTGGATAAGCCGACCATCCGGGGATATTGGGTGCCCAGACAACGCCGGTATCCTGGTCGCTAATGCCCGGAACTGATATCCCTATCCCTATTACCCTGTTTCCCCTGCTTTCCGCCTTATCGAACAGCTCAAAACAGAGATCATGGATCAACCCGGCCACTTCATCCCCCTGCCTGGATCCCAGCATAACTTTTTCTGATTCCAGGATCCTTCCTTCCACATTGATCAGGGCACCGGCACATTTGGTACCTCCCAGGTCAATCGCGATCGCAGTCCTTTGCATGTATGGTCAATTTAAGTTTACAGCCCTGGAATAAGTTTTAAAAAATCCTTGCCGGGAATAATATTCGGGAATTATCTTAAAATTTGTTAGTTATTGGGAAAATATTTTAGATTTTTCCGGATTAAATTCTTCTTATATTTCAATTTTAAAATAATTACTGAATAACCGGCGTAAAATAACTTTTAAAATTGCCGATATTATTGCCGATAATTTTGCTGATAATTCAGCCGATATTATTACCGATAAAATAGCTGATCAAATAGCCGAATGAAACTACATCGTTTTCCCGAAGGATTATGGCCGGTCATGTTGACCCCTTTTGAATCGGATGGATCCATTGATTTCGCATCCCTGGATGAGTTGACGGATTTTTACCTGGCACATGGGGCTGCGGGGCTGTTTGCCAACTGCCTTTCGAGTGAGATGTATCATCTGACGGCTGCTGAAAGGATTAAACTGGTCCGGGCCGTTTTGCGGAAGGCAGGGGGAAGGATCCCTGTTATTGCCACCGGTACTTTCGGGATGGATATCCCTGAACATATCCTTACGATCAGGGAAATGCATGACCTGGGCGTTACTGCAGTGGTTCTGGTGACCAGCCAGATAGCTGTGCAATCCGGGCATGAGGATGTCCTGAAAGACAACATTGAAAAAATCCTGGAGGGTACAGGATCTATCCCGCTGGGTCTCTACGAGTGTCCGGTACCCTATAAAAGGTTGCTCAGTCCTGGCCTGGCGGGATACCTTGCCGGAACCGGAAGATTTCTTTACTATAAGGAAACGTCCTGTGACATTCGGGAGATAAAAGAAAAATTATCAAAAATCAAGGGCTCACCGATGGGATTATACAATGCCAATACGCCTACGGCCCTGGAATCGTTGAAGGAAGGGGCGGCTGGACTCTCAACGATTTCGGCAAATTTTTATCCCGAATTATACAGTCTTTTGTGCCGGTTGAGTATTTCCAGGGGAGAGCCGGAAAGAATAGCCATGCTGCAGCGGAATCTTTCGATAATGGATGCTGTAACCCGGATCAAATATCCATTGAATGCAAAACTTTTCCTGTCATGGCGGGGATTAAAAATAAATCTCCGTACCCGGGTAGAGGTGCCCCCGCTTCATTATGAGGAAATTAAGATGCTTGAATCGTTATTTGATCATTTCAACAGGCTCGCACATCAGTTTAATCTCCGGAATTCATGAACAGGAAGGCAATAAAAACAGGAAAATGGCACCTGAAATTCCAGGCAGTGATTTATTTATCCGCATTTTTTTTCATCTCCTGTTCGGAACACATTGCCCGACAGAATTTTGTCCTGGAGGGGTATGGAGCCGTGATCAGGAAGGATACAACACGTAAAATGATCCATCTGGCCTTTACCGGCCATGATTTTGCGGAAGGATTTCCGGTAATCCGTGAGGTTCTGGAAAGGCATGGGATCAAAGGATCTTTTTTCTTCACCGGGGATTTTTACAGGAACCCTGTGTTTAAACCACTGGTCTGGGATCTGTTGGCGGAAGGCCATTATCTCGGAGCGCATTCCGATAAACACCTGTTGTATTGTTCCTGGGAAAATCGAGATTCCCTGCTCGTTGACCGGAAAACTTTTTTTAATGACCTTGATCAGAATTATGCAGAAATGCAAAAGTTCGGCATCAGCAGGAAGGTGGCATTGTGGTTCATGCCACCCTATGAATGGTACAACAGGGCCATTGCCAGGTGGACAGGAAAAAAAGGTTTGATCCTGGTAAATTTCAGCCCCGGGACCAGATCGAATGCCGATTATACCTTTCCTGAAATGGGTGAACGGTATGTCAGCTCAAAAAGGATCATGGAAAGTATCCTGGAATACGAAAAAAAATACGGGATGAACGGTTTTATATTATTGATCCATCCCGGAACCGATCCCAGAAGGACTGATAAATTCTATCATCATCTGGACAGCCTCCTCCATGTACTGGAAAATAAAGGATATGGTTTCGGGAGGATTGATGAGTGATATTTAATCCAGATCAACATCGATGGCAATCTTATCGGCGATCGTGAATGAAAGAAGGTGAGAAGGCCAGGTCCGCGATCTATATAAAAAAGTTTCAATGCGTGTTGTGAACCGGTACCCTACGGCACATGATATACACAATAACACATACACTATCATGGACAACAGGCGAAGATTCATAGCCACAATCAAAACTCGCCAGGATACCGTCCTCTATTTCCCGGATCAGTTTGCCATGATGTTTGGATATGATCTGGTGATGGATCCTTTTATTGCGATGAAGCTGATCGAAAGCTTTTTTATCGTCTGTTTCTTTTAATGCCATATAGCCGGCAATATCTGTAAACATGATCACTGCATGTTTTTTCAGGGTCATGGCAGCCTGGATTATAAATGTTCTGGAATTTAGTGATAAAGTGTCTTTTATTCAATAAAAAATTGAACTGAATTGATGCAGATGGACGGGGCGGCTACAGGCGTCTGGATTGGTGAGGTGCAATCTGCCTTCAGCAGGCAGGAATCCAAACCACATCCCGGCAGATCCCTGACAGCGACTTTTACGCTAACGCCCACATCGGTTTCAGGGATGATGTCTCCTGTTAAGTCCCGCAGGCCCGTTGGGGAGACTTTCACGTGAGCAGGGATCTAAATTCTCCCATGATTGTCCCTGCCGGTTCTCCTTTTCCGTCGTCATCTCTTCCTGTCTGATGTGGAGTTACTGGTGAGGACTGGGATCTTCACGGGCCTCATAAATGTCCCGGCAAGTTCACCATGCATCCGGCTTCGGGGAGAATGACTCCGGAATGTTAATCACCACCAAAAATTTTTAAATTACATAAACTTATCATTAGAGCTGTTGCCGTCACATTTTTTATTATTTTTAAGACTGATTTACCTAAATATTGAACAGGAAATGAAAAAAAAATCAGTTCTTCTGGCAAGTCTTCTGTTTGCATATTCAATGTTTGCCTGCGCACAGGAATCCACCATTTTAAAAGAAGAAAAGATCTATAAATCAATAAACGGGTCCGGGTTAAAAGTTCTTATTTTTTCTTCACCGGAAATCGCGCAGAATCAGAATAACCCGGCCATCGCCTTTTTTCATGGCGGGGGTTGGGTATTTGGCAGTCCGGAGGAATTTACCGGTGCTTGTGAATGGTATGCCCGAAAAGGTTTTATCGCTTTTTCCTTTCAGTACAGGCTTTCAATGCAGGCGGATGGGACCTATCCTGATCCGGACATTACACCGGTAGAATCCGTTAAGGATGCAAGGTCGGCCCTCCGTTGGTTGCGTGAAAATGCAGAATCCCTCCGGATCGGTCCGGATAAAATTGTGGCAGGAGGTCAGTCAGCCGGTGGCCAGCTGGCCTTATCCACAGCTTTAATGGAAAACATCAATGAAAATACCGATAATCTGGCCATTAGCCCGGTTCCGGATGCACTGGTCCTGTATTCGAGTTCTGTGAACACGATGGAAGCGTGGATCGACTGGATCCTTGGAGCCAGGCGGGATCAGATCTGGGCAATATCCCCGCACCATAATCTGAAGAAAAACATGCCACCGGCCATTGGTTTTCACGGGGAAGACGATTGTACGGTACCGATTTATGTTGTAAGACTTTTCCAGGATAGAATGCTGGAACTTGGGAATCAATACGAACTGATCATCTATCCCGGGAGGAAACATTATCTTGGGGAGGGTAACGCAACCTATTCACGGTTATTCGATGAGGAAATCCTGGAACGAACGGACACCTTTCTCACCGGATTGGGATACCTGGAGAAAAATGAATGATAAATCCGGAGATATTCCGGGAGTGATCAAAGAACCGGAACCACTTCCTTTTTTTCCTTGAGCACCTCTTTGAGTGCCCTGATCATTTTTTCATCCTCTTCCTTTTGGGAGCGCATCATACGGGTAAGTTTCGGATCCTTCCGGATGTTATCAAATAGAGGATCACCCTGAAGTATCCTGATGCCGGAAAATCCTTTTGATGATGCACTGTCCAGCCAGGCCAGTGCTTCCTGCGTGTTCCCGAGAAATGAATTCACTGCTGCCAGATCATAAAAATGGCTGCCATCCCTCCAGGCTCCAAATCCCCTGAGGCCCTGTTGTCTTTCGAGATCAAGTTTCATCTGTTCATCGAATAGTTCCAGCGCCTGTTCTTTTTTGCCTTCCAGCCAGTAAATATAGCCTAACCGGTGCCTGAAGGGCACATACTGGGACATATCCGTGAAATGCGCTTCAAGCTCTTCGTACTGGGCCCAGTAGCGGGCAGCCTCCTCAAGATTCCCTGCCAATAAATTGGTCCAGGCAATCGCATTGATCACATTCTGGTCCATCGGTGAGATCTCTAACGCCTGGTTATAATATTCAATTGCCTGGTCATATTTTTCCCATGCCCGGTATAAGTACCCCAATTGTGAATATGGGCTGATCCAGCCGGGAGCCAGGTTTTTAGCCTGAAGGAACAGTGTTTCTGACTTCTCATATTCGCCAAGCCATTGATAAAGTTTACCCCAGCTTAGAAAATATTCCGGATCCTTCGGTGAATGGCCTACTTCGAGTGCCTTGATGACCAGTCTTGCTCCTTTATCGTACTGCCCTTGTTCAAGAAAATTATACCCCAGGCTGTTCAGTACTTCCGGATTACCGGGATCAAGTTCATAGGCTTTCTGGAGATCTTTCAGCGCTTCATCCGGTTTTCTCATCTGGTCATTCAGAATATTTCCCCTGAGCAGGTAAGCTTTGGCCATCGTGGAATCTATCCTTATGGCCCATTCTGCCATTGAAAAGGCCTGATTGATCCATACGTCCGGCGGCACACCATAATCTCTCATTCCGCGATAGAGGATCTCACCGATCATCACATGTCCCAAGGCAAATCCGGGATCGAGCTGAATGGCCTGTTCCAATAACTGCAGCGCGTTTTCAAGATCCTTTTCATCATTCCAGTTTCTCCAGATCTGCCTGGCCCGCAATGCATAATCATAGGCGGTTATGTCCCTGGAGAATTCCCGTCTGATATGACGCCTTTCCGACTGGCTTAATTTAGCCTTAAGCGCATTGGCAATCTCTATCGCAATTTCACTCTGTATGCCGAAGATCTCAGTTATCTCGCGGTCGAATGTTTCAGTCCAGATATGTACATCATTCCTCACGTCGATCAGCTGGGCAACAATACGAACTGTATTTCCTGATTTCCTGACACTTCCTTCAAGAATGGTCGCAACCCCCATTTCACGGCCGATTTCAGGAATGGTCTTTTCCGTATTTTTATACTGCTGGGTCGAAGTCCTTGATTTCACCTTGAGATCCGAAACCTTGGAAAGATGATTCAAAATATCTTCCGTTATCCCGTCACTGAAATAATCCTGATCCGGATCATTGCTGAGGTTTGAAAACGGAAGAACAGCAATTGATTTTTCTTCAACCACCATGTTCCGTTGTCCCCCAAGATAAGGATAGAGCACATAGCCGGAAATGACCATGAGGATAGTCAATACGGCCATCAAAACATACCAGCCTTTCCTGGAGAGAAGTTTTGTCTTGCCGTGAAGATGGTCCGGGCGCGGTATGGAAAACTCCTCATTGGCCAGGGCATAGACAGGCACTGGATGATCCACGTTCTTCAGGTCGAATTTGCCCAGGGCTTTGGTTTTGATATCGGGCTGGTTACGGATCAGGTGATAAATGGTATCGGAAAACAGAATCGAACCAGCCATCCCCAGCGATTCAATCCGTGAGGCTACATTTACCCCGTCCCCATAAACAGAATCCCCCCTTACGATGATATCCCCGAGATGAATGCCGATACGGAGCGGCACCCGGGGATTTTCCGCCAGTTCCCGCTGGATATTCATGGCACATTCCACGGCATCATAGGCAGATGGGAAAATGCTCAGGCTTCCGTCACCGTAATATTGAAGTATCCTGCCATTGAATTTCAGTGACGCGGCTTCAAGTACCTTTCGATGTCTATCAATCATCATCAGGGCTGACTGTTCATCCTTCTGCATGATGGCAGTATAGCCGACGATATCGGTAAACATGATCGCAGCCAGTTTTCGAGATTGATCAGACATCTGCATTCAATACTGATTCGAATTTACGTATTAGTTACCGTTCGGTAAACACCTGATATCATAATTTATATCAACTTTTTTACCAGCGGTCGATAAGCTGTTTGGCATGTCGGGATTCATATATTTTAACTGACTTCTGTTCACCGGAGTTACAATTCCATCAGGAATATATTGCTAAACAGTTTATTTAAATGGCTGATTCACAGTCGAAAATATTGCCTTTAGCATTATTTATTATATCCCTCCTTTTTATCCCTGCTTTTCTCAGGTGGTATGTGTAGTGTTTAGACGTTTTTATTAAATGAATATTGCGGGGAGGAGCATTCAATTCAAAAAAAAATGGTTCTGGTGGATAAAGTGCCGGAAAACAAGGTTTCAGATGGCTTCCTGGATTTTTGTCTTAACCCTACAGGGTGTTTAAAAAGAATGAAAATTTAACAATAGTCCGAATATTTCTGTAAATTTAGGTACGAGGCTGCCATAAAAGAGTCATTTTGGTCCCGATCGGAATCGGGAAGAAAAACGATTACCTGTAAATTATTGACTATCAATCGTTACCGGGCATAGCATCGTAATTCAGGCAATAGATGCAAAACGATCGGTAATACGGTCATTTTTTAAAATTGTTCCAGGAAATGGAAACGATGTATCTGCATTTTTTGAAGTTATTGGAGACCCACAAATCGTTGGCCCTTGCTACCATTCTGCGTACAGCCGGATCAACGCCACAGGTTCCAGGTGCATCTGCCATATTTTCGACGGAAGGTATATTGGCAGGGACGCTGGGAGGCGGGATCCTGGAATATGAAACTGGTAAAAAGGCCAGGGATGCCATGAAGGCAGCAGAATCGATTCTTATGGAATACGATCTGAATGCCGGTATTCATGATGAATCAGGCGCCATTTGCGGAGGAAAAGCCAGCATTCTGATCGATGTGGAGCCTGGGAAAAATATTTCTGCATTCCGGCAGTTAAAGGCCGCTTTTCAAGACCGGAAACCGGGGGCTCTCGTTACCATCGGAACCCCGGGTCCCTTAACTGGCTATGGGCTGGTCAGGAGTTGGATTGGAACGGACCTGCCGGAAGAAATGTTCGCCGGGAATCTCGCAGGACATAAAAAATCCATCATCCGGTCGATCCATAACAGGATTCCCTTGTTGCTTTGGCCGGCCGGGGAAAATGTTGCCGCAGCCGGGAAAGATACTTCCGGATTTATTTTCATCGATCCTGTCCTTCCTCCGGAAAGGCTGATTCTGATAGGGGCAGGACATGTGGGTAAGGCATTGATCCGGCTGGCAGATCGCCTGGGATTTGACATGACCGTCATTGACAACCGGCCTGATTTGATCCAAGCCGGTGATCTGCCTGCCGAAGTGAAAGTTCGGATCGGTGATATTGAGAAGGAGACCGGCAAATTTAAGATTGATCGGAATACCTACATCGTCATCGCTACCCAGGGTCACCGATACGATGCCGATGCCCTGAAAGCGTGCATCAGATCGAATGCCGCTTACATTGGCCTGATGGGCAGTCAGCGGAAAATAAGATTGATGCGGGAACGGTTTATCGATGAAGGATGGGCCTCGGGGAGGGAATTCGATGCCGTATATGCTCCTGTCGGGATTGACATCCATTCTGAAACCGTTGAGGAAATCGCGGTCAGCATCACGGCCGAACTGATCAAGGTACGAAGGGAGCAGCGAGACAGGTATAAAATTCCACATATCAGCAGTCTGATCCTTGCAGCCGGGGAATCCAGGAGAATGAGGCAGCAGAAACTACTCATGGATTATCACGGGGAAAGTTTTATCAGGACGATTGTCCGAAAAAGCCTTGCTTCCGAAGTCGATGAAACCCTGGTGGTATTGGGCAGTCATTCAAAGGAGATCTTTGAGGAAATAAGCATCTTCGGGGTAAACACAGCCTATAACCCTCTCTTCAAGGAAGGGATGCTGTCATCCATCCAGTGCGGATTCAAATCCATCTCAAAATGGGTGAATGCAGTTGTGCTGTTGCTGGGGGATCAGCCGATGGTGGAACCGGATGTAATCGATCAGTTGATAAATATGTACAGGAAAACGAGGGCAGGGATCATCATCCCGGTTTACCAGGGGGAAAGGGGCCATCCTGTTTTGATCGATACCCGTTTCAGACAGGAAATTTTTTCACTGGATCCAAAAAAAGGTCTCCGCGAACTGATGTATAATCATCCCGAAGAGATCCGTGAACTTGAAGTTAATTCACCGAATATTCTGAAGGATATAGATAATGTTGAAGATTATAATATTGAAATTACTTAACAGGAGGTAACCATGAAAAAAACAATTCAGTTTACTTTTAACAATAAACCAACCACATTGGAAGTCGAGGATAATCAGACTTTATTGTGGGTGATCCGGACCTCGCTTAACATGACCGGCACCAAATACGGTTGCGGCTTTGGACATTGCGGATCATGTACGGTGCTCGTAGATAAGGAACCTACACGTACCTGCCTTACCATGGCCGATTTCGTGGAAGGTAAAAACGTTCTCACCATCGAAGGCCTGGCCAGAAACGGGGAACTTCACCCTGTTCAGAAAGCATTTGTCGAGCATGATGCATTACAGTGTGGTTTCTGTACTCCCGGCATGATCGTGAATGCCATAGGATTGCTCTACCGTAACCCGGAACCAACCCGGCAGGAAATCATTGATGGCATGCATGAGAATCTATGCCGCTGCGGTTCATACGGAAGAATCCTTGATGCCATACAGTCTGCTTCAAAAGAAATGAAGGGAGGGAAGTGGTTATGAAAGAGGCTAGAATTAATGAACTGTATTTCCGCGATTTCGATAAACCATTATCGCGGGACAGGCGGGATTTTCTGAAAAAGCTGGGAAACGGTATCATCATCATCTTCAGCATCGGTGAGTTGGGGATCCTGAATGGCTGTTCCTTTGGAAAAGGCGGCGAGGAGGATGATTTTAATGCATACCTGAGGATCAAGGAAGATGGGCGTGTGGATTGTTTTACCGGAAAAATTGAAATGGGCCAGGGAGTGATTACTTCCATCGCCCAGGTGCTTGCGGAGGAACTGGATGTTCCGCTAAGCCAGGTGGATATGATCATGGGCGATACCGAAATATGTCCCTACGATGCGGGGACCTGGGGATCCATGACCACAAGATTTTTCGATCCTGTCCTGAGAGCCGCCGCTGCAGAAGCAAGAATGGTGCTGATCGAACTGGCCGCAGAACATCTGAAAGTTGACAAGGAACAGTTAAAAGCCGCTGAAGGGGTGGTTTTTCTGACTTCCGACCCGAAGAAAAAGGTCGATTATGCCACCCTGACGAAAGGTAAGAAAATTGTGAGAAAACCTTCCGGCGAGGCCCATCAGAAGACGCCTGATGAATTCAGGATCATTGGCAAACCGGTGATCAGCCTCGATGCTGAGATCAAGGTACGTGGTGTGGCTAAATATTCCGGCGACATACGGCTGCCGGGGATGAAATATGCCAGGATCAAAAGACCGCCGTCTCATGGAAGTAAACTGGTTTCAATGGATGGATCTGCCATTGAGGGAATGGAGGGTGTGGAATTGTTCCAGGATGGGGACTTCATATTCGTCCTGCATGATAATCCTGAAAATGCCGGCCAGGCGATCGCCAGGGTGAAGGCTGAATGGGAGGTGCCTGAGTCAAAGGCAAATGATCAGACCATATTCGATTACATCAAAAAGACAGCCACTGATGCGGAAGTTTTCGAGGAAGGAGGTAACCTGGAAACCGGACGGTCCCAGGCGGATGTGGTTGTGGAAGAGGAATATTTTGATGGATATAAAGCACACGCATCCATTGAAACCCATACAGCCACAGCGGAGTTCAAAGATGGGAAACTGACCATGTGGGCATCTTCCCAGACACCTTTTGGCACACGGCAGGCAATTTCGGATACTTTTAAAATCCCCCTGGACAAAGTCCACATGAAACAGATTTTCCTCGGGGGAGGATTTGGTGGCAAAATATACAACCAGCAGGCGATCGAAGCCGCCAGGATAGCCATAATGACCCAAAAACCGGTACAATTGATATGGACAAGGCAGGAAGAATTCATGTACGATATGTTCCGGTCTGCCGCAGTGATGAAAGCTATGTCCGGTGTGGATAAAAATGGAAAAATGACAATGTGGGAGTATGATATTTATTGTGCCGGATCCAGGGGATGCAATCTATTCTATGAAGTTCCAAACAACCGTACCCGGACTTTGAACAAGGAAGGATTGCATCCGTTCGGGACAGGGGCCTGGCGTGCTCCGGGAAACAGTACAACTACATTTGCCCGGGAATCACATATAGATATCACTGCGCATCGTGCGGGGATCGACCCGGTAGAATTCAGGTTGAATAACATGAAGGAACCCAGGATGAAACGTACTCTCGAACTGGCCGCAAAAACCTTTGGCTGGGAGCCGGGCGTCACTCCTTCCGGGCGTGGTGTTGGCGTGGCGCTGGGTTTTGACGCCGGTACCTATGTGGCTATCATCGCCCAGGTGGAAGTGGATAAAAATACGGGGAAAGTACAGCCTGTCAGGATCGTATGCGCCCAGGATATGGGCCAGGTGGTTAATCCGCACGGCGCTGCCATTCAGACAGAAGGCGGAATCACCATGGGCCTTGGATATGCACTGTCAGAAGATGTGGTATTTGACTGGGGGAAAGTGAATACATCCAATTTTGATGATTATGAAATCACAAGGTTTGCAACAACACCGGTAATAGAAGCAGTATTTATCGATGACATGAATTCGGCTCCCCAGGGTGGAGGTGAGCCTGCGATCATCTGTGTGGGCGGAGCCATTGCCAATGCCGTTTTTGATGCCTGTGGGGCCCGTGTATTTCAGGTTCCCATTACACCGGAACGCATCCTTGCAGCTCTCGAAATCTGATCTGATTAACGTTTACAGGGCCGGGAACATACTGGTGAATCCCGGCCCTTCTTTTTCTGTATTACCTTTAACATGGGAGACGATGGCAACCAGGAATTATCTAAAAATCGATTTTAAAGACATTAAGACTTATGTAAACCCCGGCCGTCGGAAATTCCTGAAACGCCTCGGCGGCGGGATCCTGATTATCTGTTCGGTTGGTGATTTTTCATCGCTGCATGCGGAAATTCTACAGAGCCGTCCCATGCCCACGGACCTGAATGTATACCTGAGGATCAGGGAGGATGGGAAGGTCGAACTGTATACGGGTAAGATTGAAATGGGGCAGGGTGTCAATACTTCCCTGGCTCAGATGCTGGCTGAAGAACTGGACGTTAATCTGGATGATGTGGTGATGATCATGGGCGACACGGACCTCTGTCCCTGGGATATGGGTACTTTCGGATCCATGACCACCCGGTTTTTTGGTCCTCCCCTGCGGGCTGCGGGTGCCGAGGCACGGGCTGTTCTGCTGAAACTTGCCTCTGAAAAGCTGAAGGTTCCTTTGGAAAGACTGGTGGTCTATGAAGGTATGGTTCAGGACCGTGAAAATAAGGAAATCAAAGTTTCATATGCTTCACTGACGAAGGGGCAACAGATCGTCGAAAAACTGAAAGATAAACCTCCCTTAAAAAAACCGGAAGATTTCAGGATCATCGGCAAACCTGTATTCAGGCAGGATTCTACACTGAAGGTAACAGGGGAAGCTTTATATGCAGGTGATATCCGCCTCCCTGGTATGTTGTCGGCCCGGATCCTGCGTCCCCCTGCTCATGGGGCGGGATTGCTGGGTCTGGATACTTCCGCATTGGAAAGTTTCGGTGATGTGGTTGTTGTGAATGAAAAGGATCTTTTCGCGGTCCTGCATCCGAATCCTGAGAGGGCCCATCAGGCATTATCCAGGGTAAAGGCAGAATGGAAAGTTCCTGATCCGGAAGTGAATGACCGGACGATATTTGAATACCTCGTTAATAAGGCTGGGGAAGGATCAACGGTTGACCGGGAAGGTGATCTCACCACGGGAATGAATGCATCAAGCGAGGTGGTGGAAGAAAAATATCTGAATGCTTATGTTGCCCATGCTCCGATGGAACCCCATGCTGCCACGGCTGAATTTGAGAATGGAAAACTGCGGATATGGGCCAGCACACAAACCCCGTTCCGGCTTCAGGAAACTGCCGCCGGATTGCTGGATCTGCCTGTTGAGAGTGTCAGGGTGATGCAGAATTTTGTCGGTGGCGGATTCGGCGGGAAATCGAATAACCAGCAGGCACTTGAGGCAGCGAGGCTGGCCAGAATTACCGGGAAACCAGTTCAGCTGATCTGGACAAGGAAGGAAGAATTTTTTTATGATACTTTCCGGCCGGCGGCCGTCGTGAAGATCAGATCCGGCCTGGATAACGAAGGCAGGATCTCCTTCTGGGATTACAAGGTATATGCTGCAGGTGAAAGAGGATCCAGGCATTTTTATGATATTCCACACCATCAGACGGTGGCTTATGGTGAATGGGGTGGATCGAGCGGTATCCATCCGTTTGCGGTAGGCCCATGGCGGGCCCCAGCCAATAATACGAACACCTTTGCCAGAGAGTCACATATCGATATGCTTGCCCATAAAGCAGGAATGGATCCGTTTGATTTCAGGTTGAAAAACCTTAAGGACCCGAAAATGATAAGGGTGCTTGAAGCGGTGGGTGGAAAATTCGGGTACAGGCCAGATAGATTTCCGAGCCGGAGGGGATTTGGAATGGCTTGCGGGATCGATGCCGGAACTTATGTGGCATTGATGGCGGAAGTTGAAGTGGACCAGTCTACCGGGAAAATAAAAGTCAGGCGGGTGGCATGTGCACAGGATATGGGACTGGTGATCAATCCCCAGGGAGCCTTGATCCAGATGGAGGGATGCATCATCATGGGCCTGGGTTATGCGTTGAGTGAGGAGATCCGGTTTGATGGAGGGAAAATCCATAACCAGAATTTTGATGACTATGAGTTCACGAAATTTTCCTGGATCCCTGAAATTCAGCCGGTATTTATCGATGCACCCGAAGAACCTGCCCAGGGAGGGGGTGAACCGTCAATCATCTGCATGGGAGCGGTGATTGCGAATGCCGTCTTCGATGCAGTGGGTAGCCGGATTTTTCAGTTACCCCTGACGCCGGAAAGAGTTTTAGCGGCAATGAATGGCTGATCAAAAATTTTTATTGACATAAACAAATCAAAAAATGAAAAATGTCTTTTTCGTGGGATTTTTATGTGTCCTGAGTTTCTGCCAGGTGCGCGAGAATGAAGAACAGATTGCGGCGGATACATCCGGGTTTACCTTTGCCTTCCTGACCGACATCCATTTACAGCCTGAGAGGAATGCCGCCACGGGATTTCAGCAGGCTATCTCAAGGGTAAATGAATTGAATCCTGATTTTGTCATCACCGGCGGTGACCTGATCATGGACGCCCTTGGCGTTACTTACGAACGGGCGGATTCCCTGTACGATATGTACATGGAGAGTGCAAAAAATTTAAATATGCCGGTCTATAACAGTATCGGGAATCATGAGGTATATGGTTTGTACGAAGAAAGTGGCAGTGATACCACCCATACAGAATACGGAAAAGGCATGTTTGAGAGCCGGCTGGGAAAAAGATATTATTCATTTGATCATAAAGGATGGCATTTTATGATCCTGGATGCAGTTGGGATGACCCCTGAAAGAAAATACATCGGGCATATCGATGATGAACAGGTCGAATGGATCACATCTGACCTGGCAAACATTGACAAGAGTACGCCGGTTGTGATCAGTGTACATATACCGTTCATCACCTCTTATACCCAGCTCACCCGGGGAACACAGGCTGCCAATGGGCCGGGAATGGTGATAACCAATGGAACGGATGTGCTGAAATTATTCTTGCCTTATAACCTCCGGCTTGTCCTGCAGGGGCATCTGCACTTCCTGGAAGACCTATATATCGATAACCGGATCCATTTCATAACGGCAGGTGCCGTAAGTGGGCGCTGGTGGCAGGGACGGCTAACTGATCATTCGGAAGAAGGGTTCCTGCTGGTCAGGGCTTCCGGTGAAACGATCGACTGGGATTATGTGGATTATGGCTGGGAAGTAACGGCGGCGGAATAAAATAACGGATCGTCGTCAGACCAGGGGTGGTGGTCAGACGAAGGCACGTGGTCAGACCAGGGCACGTGGTCAGACGACGGTGGGTGGTCTGACCACGGGGGTAACTACAGAACCTTGAGATAATTCATTGCGGTTTTTCTTCGTTCTATTGAAACCTCAGCATCTGCTGAAATATCGATCAACATTTCATAATACGTCAGTGACTGTATTAGCCATAACCAATAAATTTAAAAATTTCCCTACGATATTTAATGCGGCTGGTCTGTATTTATTTTTTGGCCTGCAGGAAGATGAGCAAGATGCAAATCAGCGATAACCAACATACATATTGCCGGCCGGACAGGTCATCATTTTGTCAAATCAGATCATTTTGAGAACCTCAATCCACAATATTGAAGTAAAATTGTATACCGGTGAGGCTATAAATCTGATAAATATTTAGTAATTTATATCAGATGGAATAAGCTGAACAATTCAGGAAATGACCGGGATAACGATTCCTCAAATATTTTACCTGGCAATAATTTTATCATTTACTGCAAAATCAAATGATAACATTCCGATGCATGCCGGAGAAAAAAATGAAATGAATAACACAGTACGCCTGTTTCTCTGCGGTGATGTCATGACTGGAAGGGGAATCGACCAGATCCTGCCGCATCCGGTGGATCCTGTCCTTCATGAATCCTATGTGAAAAGCGCTGTGGGTTATGTACAGCTGGCAGAAAAATCGAACGGGCAAATATCCAGGCCCGTGGATTCCCGATACATCTGGGGAGAGGCGGTCAATTACTGGGAACAATTTTCTCCCGTCCTGAAAATCATCAACCTGGAAACAAGCATCACCAGCCGGGACACCTGGTGGCCGGACAAGGCCGTTAATTACCGGATGCATCCGGAGAATATAGACTGTCTGACAGCAGCGGGGATCGATTATTGTGCGCTGGCAAATAACCACCTGCTTGATTTCGGGCGGTCAGGCATGAACCAGACCCTGGAGGTTCTGGAAAAATCGGATATTGCATTTTCGGGAAGTGGCGACAACCTGGAAAAAGCGGCTAAACCTGCCATTTTTTCTCTTCAAGACAACAATAGGATCCTGATCTTTTCAGCCGGTATGACCACGAGCGGGATACCCCCTGCATGGGCGGCAACGGA